>CAZLTJ010000033.1:0-21809 GCA_964562425.1 uncultured bacterium | reverse complement strand
CAGTAATACATATTAATACTTTGTATAGTAAAAGTTTTCGGAAAATCCAGCTTGAAAACTAATATATACAAATTGATTTAATGAAAACGGAAAGAAAGTGAATAAATAAACATCTTGAGTTTTCAGAGACATAACAGTTGTAAAAAAGGAGGGGAAATGAAACTAAAATTAATAATCCCAATCTTTGTATGTTTGGGTATTTTCGGTTTATGCTTCGGATACCAAGGGAAGGTTGTTCTTAACGGTATTAAAGTGGATGAACATTACGTTGTTCGAGATGCTTCTAGGGACGTAATAAAGATAACTATCAGCGGAACTCAATTTGATAGCCCAGAATGCCTGAAAGGGATTGAGAATTTCGCTTCAACGCTCGAGAGTCTTGTTATAATGGAGTGTAATATGAAAGAACTCGACCTTTCTCTAATTTCCAAATGTACAGAGCTAATTAGTTTATACATTGCCAAAATACCTATCGAGCATATAGATCTCTCGTCTTTAAAAGCTTGTGAGTTCTTAGATGTGACTATTTTTAAAGATCTTCCAATTCATAAGATCGATCTTACTCCATTAAAATACAACAAATATCTATCTTTTTTGCTGATAAGTAAAACAAATGTAAAGAATATTGATCTTACCCCTCTTGAACATTGTGAAAACCTAAGAACCCTTAATATTGAAGGCAATCCGATTAATAAATTAGATCTTTCACCACTAAAACATTGCAAGAAACTTGCGCAGATCTATATCACAAGAAATGAATTAGAAGAATTAGATCTTACTCCTCTTTCACATTTAGAAAAACTTTTTTCTCTCAGTCTTTCCGAAAACAATTTGAAAAACTTAGACCTAACTCCCATATCAGAACATATTACATATTTACGCCTTAATGGAAATCAACTTAGGGAAATCGACCTTAAACCATTATCAATTTGTAATTCCTTTAGGTATTTTGATTTAGATGATAACCAGCTTTCGACTTTGATCCTAACACCTATCTGGAACTTACCGATACATCACCTGAAAATTAATGGAAACGATCTCGATAGAAAATCCTCATTACAAGTTTGCAAGTTTATTGACGAACATCCAAAAGTCAAAGTAAGAAGTGATATCGACTGTGAGAAGAAATAGGATTATTTTTGTATTTTCTGGGATAAATTAATTAGAAAAAAAAGAACAAAAGAGGTGAGAAAAATGGATATTAAATCTTACACAACGAAAATTATTGAAGCATTAAACGAAAGTTCAAAAATACTTTCAAAAACGCTTGAAGAAACTGTAGTTATCGGAAGAGGAGTAAGTACAGGATTAGATTGCAATGATGTAACTTGTAGTGGTGAGTATGTTGATCCTTGTCCAACTGATACGCAATGTTCAACACGAACCACTAGTTGTCCTTCAAACGCATGTGCAACAGCATCCTGTGCTTCTCGTCATACTTGCGGTGTATTAGCTTGTGGGATATTATCCTTTGATGAAGGAGATCAGCAATGTGAAAATGTAGGCTGTTCAGGTGTTTACGTACACGATTAATTATGTTTAGGAGTATTAGATTTTGAAATATATCGAGTCTAAATATAATTTCTTTTTAAGATCTGCTTTAGGGTCTGGATATCTTGGATTTAATAGCTTTACTTGTACATTGTTACAAATATCAAATAACGATTATATAATTATAAAAAAAATATTAAATCAAAATGTTAGTATTAATCGTGATTCTAAGACAGAGGAACAAAAAAAATTGCTTTATGAAAATGGATTCATCATAAAAAGAAGACATTCTCAATATGCTAAATTGCAAAGACTAAGAAATATTTCAAAAAAATCAAAAAATACTTTTTCTCTTACCATTGCACCAACATTAGCCTGTAATTTACGGTGTATCTATTGTTTTGAAGAACATCCAAATATAAATATGTCTTTGGATACTCAGGATGCATTATTTGATTTTGTGAAAAAAAATATTAAGAAAAATGGAAACTTCCGTGTAACTTGGTATGGAGGAGAACCCTTAATCCAGTTTAAAACAATAATTTCTCTTACTGACCGATTTGTTTCTATTTGCAAGGAAAAGAATGTAAAATATTCTGCTAGTATTATTACAAATGGTTTACTTCTTGATGGAAGAGTTGCAAAGCAATTATCAACAATGAATATAGGTTATACTCAAGTTACCCTTGATGGACTTTATGAAGAACATGATAAACGTAGACCTGATATTTCTGGTAATGGTACATTTTCAAGGATTATAAATAATCTTATGGAAGCCCAGAAATATTTACCAATTACATTTCGTATAAATGTTGATAAAACAAATCTTAATAGTTATAAAGATTTATATAAATGGCTAAACAAAAAAGGTTTTTTAAGAAATAATTTTGTTTACTTGGGTCGAATTGTCAGTCCAACTGCTATATGCAATGATATCGCAGAAAATTGCATTGAATTATATGATTTTTCAAAAATGATATTGCAATTTTCTATGACTAAATCTTTAATTGATAATTATAATACTCCATATCCTTTAAGAAAAAATATAGCTTGTATTGCTGATAATAAATATGGATGGGTTGTATCTCCTTCTGGTTATTTGTATAAGTGCTGGAATGAGGTTTCAGATAAACCTGAAAATGCAG
This sequence comes from uncultured bacterium, assembly GCA_964562425.1. GTDB lineage: Bacteria > UBP14 > UBA6098 > B30-G16 > B30-G16 > JAUWMV01. The sequence goes on along the minus strand of CAZLTJ010000033.1, from coordinate 19,173 downwards.
TCGGTACACTATTTGGTAAACCTTCCTCTAAAATGTTACAGAATCTTAAAAGGTATGAAGAATGGTCACCATTTGAATTTTCTGAATGCAAAGATTGTAAATTACTTCCTATTTGTATGGGTGGTTGCCCTTATGATAGTCTAAACATATTTAATGGTAAAAAGGGATCTTGTATATATTTAAAAAAACATTTAGAAGAGTTTCTTCAAATTTACCATGTAAAGCATACATCAATGAAAGTAAAGGAAATTTCCATAAAAGAGAAGAATCAAGAATGATATAAATTTCTGCTACCAGGCTTGGTAACTGGGCTTCCACTCTTGCAAAGTGGACAATTGTCCGGCTCGTAAGTTATTATCTTTAGCTTCAACAAAGAGATAAATGGAATATCCCCAAATGGAAGCACTTTATTATCGGATCTATCTATAATAGTCAATATAGCCACTGGAATTCCGCCCAAATCTCTCAGGAGCGAAACAACCTCCATGATAGATTTACCGGTAGTAGCCACGTCCTCGACGACGACGAATTTCGTTCCAGGTTCGATGCTAAATCCACGTCTAAGTGCTGGTTTTCCGTCAACTTTTTCAACGAAAATATGCCGTTTATTTAACTCTCTTGCTATTTCATGCCCGATAATTATTCCACCTAATGCCGGAGACACAACCACATCTGGTTGCTCAAGTTCAGATAACTTCTCGGCGAGAGCCTGACCCACTTTTTTCGCATCATTCGGAAGTTGAAGTAATTTAGCGCATTGGATGTATATATTGCTGTGCAAACCGGAGGATAGCAAGAAATGACCATCCAAAATGGCTCCGGTTTTCTCCAAAATAATCCTTAGTTCTTTTGTGTTCATTGTACCTCTATTACTTGCCAATATGTTATATTTATTGTGATACTTCAGTTATAGTTTTTCTAATATTGTCTCTTAACTCGGTAGCAGCTTTTCTCGCCGCATCTGCAAAATCAGCACCTGAGGATGCATACAAAATAGATCGCGATGAAGATATAAGCGGTGGAAATGCATCTTTTGTTCGACCGTATTTAACGCATGTTTCGAGATAACCGCCTTGTGCTCCAATGCCTGGAACGAGGAACGGTGCTCTCGGTGCTCTCCTTCGCACATTCAGATAATTGTCTGGATGCGTTGCACCAGCTATGAGTCCTATCCGAACTCCCCATTTATCTCCCCATAACGATACTTTCTCTGCTATACATTTGTAAAGGTCATCGCAATTTTCGCAGTCTAATGTTTGAATGTCGCTGAAGCCTTTATTACTTGTCATACATATTGCAAAAATTCCCAATCCAGCCTCCACAAACGGGAGAAAAGAATCGCTCCCAATATACGGATTCAGTGTGACAGCATCTGCACCGACAATTTTTGAGGTAAAATCGGCATACCGTTCCGCAGTGTGTGGTACATCACCGAATTTTGCATCCAAAAGTACCGGTATTTCCTCCGGAATATAACGGACGACTTCCTCGAGTATATTTACACCATCATTACCTAAGGCGAGGAAAAACGCGAGATTAGGTTTATAGGCACAAACCAGGTCCTTTGTTGCAGCAATTATTTCTCGGGAAAATTTCTGCACTCCATTTGGGGAACTGCTAAGATTTGCCGGCAGCTTTTCCGGTACCGGGTCTAAGCCAATGACGAGCCAAGAATTGTTGGTTTGTGCTGCTGTGTTGTATTTTTTCCAGAACAATGCATCTGCCATATCTTCTCCTTATGGAATTTTCAGTACTTTGTGAAGTTGGAAACTGAGACGGGCATCCAAGCCATCTGAAATGATCCATTCTGCGAGCCTTCGAGCGGAGGTTCTGCCCCAGCACGGCTGAAAGTATATTACTGCATCCATATTATGTTTTTTGATGAATCTCTTAGCCCAATTGTAATCCTTTTTGTTGGCGATAATAAATGTTATTGCATCTATAGGTCGCAGTAGATCAAGATTTTCTTTGTTATGGCTATTTACTTCGCCGCTTGAGGGTGTTTTTACGTCCATGGATATTCTGACACCGTCGAGGAGAAATTTTTCGATAGGAACAGAACCGTTGGTTTCTATGAGAACTTTTTTCCCGCCCTCGAGCCATTTTTTAACTAACTTATTCGTGCTTTTTTGAAGTAGCGGTTCGCCACCGGTGAGCAATATCCATTCCGATTTTGCCAGAATACCTCTATCAACAATGTCGGCAAAGGGAACTTCAGAACCACCTCGATGAGCTTCAGGAGTGTCGCACCATGTGCAGTGGAGATTGCAACCTGTAAGGCGAATTAGCATACACGGTTGTCCGGTAAGCATTCCCTCACCTACAAGAGTTGGTGAAATTTGAAGCACCCGCATTTTAAATAATTCCCTCAGAAAAATGCAAACTCGATCAATACTCCCAAATTTTTAGATTTTTAAATCCGTTGGTTATTAACTTGTTATTAGTTTAATCAATTCGCCTGCATAGTCCAGTATAAATTCAAAAAATTATTATTTGCATCCATAAAGTTGAAAATTTGCAGATTGTCCAGTCCGATCGTCGTTGATAATTATTTTCTTATAGTCGCATTGAATCGGTTACAGAGACTTCTTAAAATGCCTTCAAATTTTTTATTGACCTCCTCATCTGTTAATGTTCTGTCCAAAGCTCTGAATGTGAAATATATTCCTAATGATTTTTTATCCTGAGGTATTTGATCTCCTCGATACATATCGAAAATTCCTATTTCTTCCGCATCGGGTGCGATTAATTTCGCTTCTTTTATAATATCGTTTGCGATAATGTGCTCGTCGATGATAAGTGCTACATCCCTTCGAATTGCCGGGAAACGAGAGAATTTTTTATATTTGCGGCTTTTTAGATAATACGGCAATAATTTTTCAAAATTCAAAACCGCAAAGTGAACATCCTTTTTCAATTCGTATTGCGACCAAAGCTCATTATTTAGTGTTCCTATATAGCCTATTTTTTTGTCCGTTATTTTAACAGATAAAGCTGTTCTCGGTTTTGCGTATGGAAGTTCTATCATATTCATCTCAAAATTAACGTTAAGCTCTTTCCCAATTGCTTCTACAACGCCTTTTATGTCGTAAAAGTCTATTGGTTCGTCCGTCGAATTCCATCCTATAGGATTTCGCATGCCGCCACACACAAGAGTTACAAACTTCTTTTCGATATACTCGTTTTCGACATAATATCCGAAGTCGATTTCAAACATTCTAACTGATCGGAATCCTCTGTTGAGATTTCGAGCAACGGTTGCAATTAACATGGGCAGTGGATTGGGTCGCATAAACGCAAGGTCCTCAGAAATCGGATTGCTAAGTTCGACGAGCGGTTTTTCAGCGAAAATTTCCAGCAACGACCGATTACCTAACGGATCGCAGAATGCATACCGAAAACCTAACCCGGCAATGTAACTCTGAAGGAAATGATCAAATTTTATTTCGTCAGGAATATTGGGTGGTATAGGTCCTTGCGCTCTCAATAGCGGTTCGATAAGGTCGAGACCATAAATTCGACCAACTTCTTCAACAAGATCTGCCTCGCAAGTTGCATCTGGTCTGTATGAGGGTACTTCATAAGTTACCCCATCTGCATTCTTTGAAACAATATCGAAGCCAAGGCACACAAGTATTCGTCGTGTGTCATCAGTGGGGATATTTATCCCGAGCAGTCGTTTAACTTTGTCCGATGTTAAAGTTATGAGATCTGGTTCGACTGGATGAGGATATTCATCCACCGAGGTATGGATCGTTTGTGCATCTGTGAGTTGTTCAGTATAATATGCGACAATATCCGCAACAAATGGCGGAACCTGAGGATCGACTCCTCGTTCGAATCTCATCGAGGATTCAGTATTTAGCTCGGTAATTTTCTTCGCTCGTCTTACGCTTGACTGAGAAAAATTTGCAACCTCAACCAGAATATTCCTCGTATCGTTGTCCACCTCTGTATTAATACCACCCATCACACCCGCGATAGCCACAGACTGCTCTGGTGTAGCAATCATCATTATATCTGAAGATAATTTACGTTCCTCCTCATCGAGAGTGATTATAGATTCATTTACCCGAGCTTGCCGAACAATAATTGTTTTGCCTAACTTATCGGCATCGAATGCATGTATTGGCTGCCCTGTGAGGAGCATAACATAATTAGTTAAATCGACGATATTGTTAATAGGACGCATCCCTAACAAAGAAAGCCGAGACATTAGCCACAAAGGAGAACGCTTAACTCTTATACCTTCGATAAGCCTACCAACATATCGAGGACAGTTGGGAGTATCAAGCACAACGGTTACTCCTCCAGTGTCGTTGATGCAGTTATCAGGATGAAGAATTATCGGTTCCCAAAGTTTGCCTGTTATAGCTGCAATCTCCCGAGCCAAACCCCATAAACCATAGCAATCTGGACGATTGGGAGTTATTTCAAATTCGTAAATTCTTTCGTCATTATATCCTAAAATTTCACTAATATCGGCACCTAAGACTGTATTGTCAGGCAAATGCAACAGCGAATCCTTTGGCATACCCAGACCGACCTCTACACCGGAGCACAACATACCCTCGCTTTTGTCGCCGTTGATTTCCTCGATACCAATATCAATATCACCAAAAATTTTAGCTCCCGGTTTCGCGAAAGGTGCAATAAGACCAATTTCAATATCCGGAGCACCGCTTAACGTAGAAAAAATAGCTTTGCCGTCTGTGACAGTGCATTTGCTTAGCTCATGCTTTGGCGTATTCCGATCGACTTCTATAATTTTCGCAGCTACAATACCATCGATCCACTTCGATGGGTCGATTAATTTCTCAACTTCACTGCCGGTCATCGTGAATCTTTCTGCTAGTTCGTCTGGAGCAAACGGGAAATCGATTAATTCCTCTAATATTTTGTAGGTTGCCCTCAATATACCTCCATAAGAATACTTTATCTTAAAAATGATTGCTAAATTTGCTTTTAGCAAATAGTTTTATTATATGACCACGAGAAGATATTACTATGACATAAAAAGGAAAGTAAGTAGTCCATTAAAAATAAGAAACGTGTTGCTAACGGTATGGTGGGGTTTCTTTGTGGGCGTGGTTTTTCCCGCATTAATCCTTACGATTGTATATATTCTTTATGCACCAACTCTTCCTGATCCATCCATTCTTGAGGACTATCGCCCATCGGTTGTAAGCAGAATATATTCCTCTGATGGTGTTATGCTCGCTGAATTCGCTGGGCAGAAACGGATTTGGGTTTCTTTGGAGGAGGTTTCTCCATATTTCATTAAGGCGTTGATGGACACCGAGGATAAAGGTTTTTTCTCCCATTGGGGATTGGACGTTGAGCGAATCTTTGCTGCATTATTAGCAAATATTAAAGCTGGAAAAATAACTCAGGGTGGAAGCACAATAACTCAGCAGTTGGCAAGAGAACTTTTCCTAACTCGGCAGCAGATACTTACGCGTAAAATTCGTGAAGCATTGACAGCTATTAGGCTCGAGCATAAATACTCCAAAGAGGAAATTCTGGAATTGTATGTAAATCAGAACTTCATGGGCAAGGGAGCATACGGTGTTCAAGCGGCATCGCAAACATATTTCGGTAAAGAAGCATGCGATCTTGGTCCAGAGGAGGCTGCTTTGCTCGTGGGTGTATTGAGAGCACCATCATACTATTCCGCTAATCCAGAGAGAGCTTTACGAAGACGCAACTTAATTCTTTCCATTATGAATAAAAGCAACATAATGGATGATGAATGTCCTATTGATAATATTGATTCCCTTAAGAGTATACTGTATGAATTCCCATCCAGAGTACGTGGTATCTCCTGGAAAGCCCCGTATTTCGTCGATTATGTTAGAGCAGTTCTTTCTGAGAAATTTGGGGAGGACTTTTTATATTCGGCAGGAGTTACAGTATATACAACATTGGATTTCGAACTTCAGGTGGTCACCGAAGATACGCTTGTAGGAAGGCTTCGTTCTATGCAACGTGGCGTCGAGCTCACACACTACGATGATGATTCAACTTATACAGAATGGGTTTTCGACAGCACTACAGGGGATTCGGTTAGGCAGTGGAAACAGGTTAACGGTGCGGTTTTCGCAATTGAGAACGGCTCAGGGAAGATACTTGTTATGGTTGGCGGAAAGGACTTCCTACAAAACCAGTATAATCGAGTTACGCAAGCAATCCGACAACCCGGATCGTCCTTCAAACCGTTTGTCTATACTACAGCTTTAGATAATGGAAGTCAACCAATGGATTGGATCGATGATGTTCCTGGTGTTTGGCCTATGGAGGAGGGTGAGGAATGGCGTCCAGGGAATTACGATCACAAGTATATGGGAGAAATAACGCTAAGAGAAGCGCTTGCGCAATCCAGGAATCTTGCCACAGTCAGGCTCGCGGAAAAATATGGAGCTAAAACTGTGTCTAAATATGCTCATAGGATGGGAATTACAACGCCAATGGATCCTGTTCTCTCACTTGCTATAGGTTCCAGCGGAACTAAGCTCTGGGATATGGTCACCGCATATTCAGTTTTTCCAAATAAGGGTGTTAAGATTACGCCGTATGCTATTGAACGGGTTATTGACAGAGATGGAACAATGATTTATAAGGATCCGGTTGAGAAAACTGAGGTTTTGTCTAAGGGGACAGCGTATGTTATGCTCTCGATGCTCAAAAGTGTCATCGCATACGGAACTGGAACCGGTGTTAGACGATTCGGTTTTCTTCATCCCGCTGGTGGAAAAACCGGCACCACCAACGATTACTCCGATGCATGGTTCATTGGTTTCACAAAGGATATGACAGCAGGTGTTAGAGTTGGCTATAATGATATGACAAAAGTCGTTCGAGACGGATCGATTGGTGTTACTGGTTCATACGGTGCGCTTCCCACATGGACTAAATTAATGATAGCTGCACATCCGTTTTACCCCACCGCAAAAGACAGCTTCGAAATTCCGTATGACGAGGTGGTTTTTCTCGATGTATGCAGGATATCTCACGAATTAGCCACTCGACGGTGTATAAAGGTTAAAGAGGTTTTCCTTCGCAAGAACAAAGTTCCAACTAGATACTGTCCTCTTTCTCTCGAAGAGCATGACACCTTAAAAATTCAGCGACGATTTATCCCTGAGGAGGAATTTACACCCACTACAATTGATGACATAAATGACCAGCAGAGGAAACGTCAGGGACTATAATGTGTGTCTATAATGAGTCACAATGATTGATCGATTAGATGTGAAATTGAGATTGTGTACAAGAAGTTGATGGGAAAGAGGTTTATAACCTATAATAAACTCACTTTTTTTAGTAATATCGATGTATTGTAGCACACTAACAAAAACTGCATTATATTTAAAATGAAGGTAATCGAATTTGGAGGTTGAGATTAGTTGGAAATTATTTACAGCACTGGTTTTGATTTCTCTAATTTCAGTTGTCTTACCACAATGGGAAAAAGCGTTTGGTGGCAGAAGTTCCGATGTGGGCTATGATGTTATAGCTGTATCTGACGGTTTTGTAGCCTGTGGAAATACGCATTCCTTCCCATATCCCAGAACAGACAGCGATGTATACATACTCAAGACTGACACTTTTGGAAGTTTGCTCTGGTCGAAGTATTACGGTAGTATATACAATGACGGCTCGAGGGCAATAATAGAGGACAATGAAGGCAACTTTTTGTTGGTAGGATTTACGCAGCGAGACCCATCGAGAAAGAACGATGTATTCTTGGTAAAATTCAGTTCGACAGGTGAATATCTCGCATACCGAACATACGGAACCGATAAGGATGAATTCGGACTTTCCATTGTCAGATGTGCAGATGGTGGGTATCTCATTGTTGGCAGAACCGATTCTCCATCCCCAGATAATTGGGACATCTACATTCTAAAAATAGATTCACTATACGATTCTATTTGGACTAAGACAATCGGTGGCAGCGGCTGGGATGAGGGCAGAGATGTAGATAAGTGTGACGATGGCGGTTTTGTTATTGCAGGATTCACGTATTCTTTCGGTATGGGACAAAGCGATGTGTATCTTGTTCGTATAGATAGCACTGGCGATACTCTTTGGTCGAGGGTTTATGGTGGGGAATTGCGAGACGAAGCATATTCCGTAATGCAGCTCGATGATGGTGGTTTTATTATAACTGGTTTAACTCAATCATTCGGAGAAGGTTCAAGCGATATTTACATTCTGCGAACCGATCCTGACGGTGATACAATTTGGACAAGAACGATAGGAGACGAAAACCGTCAAGAGGCTAATTCTGTTGTGGTCACGACGGAAGGTAACTTTGTTGTTGCAGGTATAACGGAGTTCCCAGTAACAAGAGGACAGGATGCATATCTAATCTGCATTGACAGCGAAGGAGAACTGATCTGGAGCAAAAATTATGGTGGAACGATGTTTGATAGAGCAAATGCACTCGCATTAACCGATGATAAGGGCTATATTTTCGTTGGAAGGACTAAATCTATTGGCAATGGCAACAACGATTTATACATTGTGAAAACAGATTCTGTTGGATTCTCGAAAATTGCTGATACAGATTTGCTACCAAAGCAAATTGAGCTTAAGGTATATCCTAATCCATTTAACTCTACCTGTTCGATTGAAATTACCGATTGCGTCGAAACAACGAATCAGCACGGCATTCTAAAGATATTCGATTTACAAGGGAAAATTACCGATGCTTTCGTGCTCGATTGGAAAGATCACAAACAGAAAAATCGGTTTGCTTTTTCTCATTCGTTCACTTGGAAACCACCTGAAACCACGAAAAACGGCATTTATTTTATACAAGTATATTTTGATAATAAAACTTTTGTGAAGAAGGTTTTGTATTTGAAATAATAAAGCATGGAGGAGAGTAATGAAACTATCAACAATGTTCGTTTTGTTTCTTTGCATAACCGCAGCGATTGCTCAGACCGATATTATAGGCGAGACATGGGGAGTTTGGGATGCATCGGGGTCGCCGTATATGTTGATGTCGGATACTGTGATCGTTCCCGCAGGAAATTCGCTGGTTATACTACCCGGTGTGGAAGTGCAAATAAGTTCCGGATGCGTATTTGTAATCGATAATGGTGCAAAATTAATCGCTCGAGGAGAACATACTGATTCTATATACTTTACTGCTTCAGATATAAGTCGTAGAAGCAACGGAATAGTTTTAAACCATTCTGTTGGTTGTACACTCACCTTTTGCAGGATAGAATATTCACAAAAAGGCGGTTTGCGCATTATAAATAACAGCCCTCTAATAGCATCTTGCAATATAATAAATAACATAGCTTCAGCACTTAATGGTGGTGGGATTTCCGTTAGCAGTGGAGATCCTGTGATAACTTATTGTGATATATCTGGCAATAGTGCATCAGGTGGTGGTGGTGGTATTTCAGCTGTTAACAATTCGATTCCTATGATTCTTCTCAACACAATTTCCGACAACACTGCAGACAGAGGAGGAGGAATATATTTCATAAATTCGTGGGGTGAGATAAGAGGAAATAAAATTACAGACAATATCGGCACAACAATTGGTGGTGGAATTTATTGCTTCCATATCGATTCTAATACAGTAATAGTTAAGAATACCATTACAGATAACGAGGCTCAGAGAGGAGCTGGCATTTTTTGCCCGTCCGGTGCAATAATAGAGGAGAATTTAATCGCAAATAACGATGCCAGTCAAAAAGGCGGTGGGATACACATTTCTGGCGCATGGGCACGTATCACAAGGAATTTAATAAAAGGAAACACAAGTTCTCTTGAGGGTGGAGGTATTTTGTGTAAATTTGGGAAACATGTTTTCGAAAACAATATAATAACGGCAAACCGTGCAAGATTGGGTTCCGGTGGTGCTTTTTGTTTTACGGTAGAATCTAAGGCTATACTTATAAATAATACAATTGTGGGAAATAGTGCGGAAAATATTGGTGGAGCTATTTATTGCTATGACAACTCGTATCCAATCCTGTTTAACAATATTATATGGGAGAATTCACCGCGAAGTGAATGGGAAATCTATTTGGACGTGCTAAGTGCACCGGCACAGATGTTTGTGGCTCATACATTGATAGATACGACAAAGTGTACATTTATTGGTGTAGCGGAATTCCACTGGGGTCCTGAAATTATAAATGGTGATCCTGTTTTCGTTGAATCCGATACATTATTTCATATAAGATGGAGTTCACCATGTGTTAACAAGGGAGTGGAATTTGTCGTTACTCCAGTAGGTGATACTGTTTGGGCTCCGCACATAGACTTCGAAGGTGAGACGAGACCGCAGAGAGCAGAATGGGATATAGGTGCTGATGAATCTCCATACCTATCTATAACAGAACACAAAAAAATATTGCCCCAATATTTGGATATCGCAATAAATCCCAATCCTTTCAATTCCTCATGTGAGATAATCGCTCCGAAAGCTTCGAGAGTGGACGTAATTGATTTGAATGGTCGGATTGTGCATACAATGCGATCAAATCTCGATATCTGGTGTCCTTCGAAGAATATCGTCAGTGGGATTTATACTATTCGAGCCACTCGGGACGGGATTTATACATCCAAAACTGTTATCTACCTTAAATAGAAATATAGATTTATAAGCGAAATTTACTACCTCACCCACTTCGGACTTATCACTTCACCCGATTCCGATTATTCGGAGCTACCCTCTCCCGAGAAGAGGGAACAGAAAACGAATCGTCTTATTCCTCACTTTCTCCTGGGGAGAAAGGGGATAACAGGGAAAAGGACTGAAGGGCAATTAAGATTTATTCCTTGCAGTGAAGAATGATTTGCTTAATGCTATTCGGTTCAACCGAAAAAAAGTCGAACTATACCGTAGTTAAGAAATAATGAGAGGGTAGCAATTACTAAACCAGCTCTAACCATGTCCTTTTGTCTTATTAATCCAGATCCGTATGCAATCGCATTTGGTGGAGTAGAAACGGGGAATATCATTGAGCAGGAAGAGATTAGAGCAACCATAACTACAAGAGCACCAACGATGTTCCCTACTGCTATACCTATGGGTACGATTATTGTTGTAGCGGCTGTATGACTCATAAATGAGGATAACGTCAAAGATAATAATCCAAAAATTCCAATTAACATCCATGGTTGCATATTGTCCATATGAAACGCATATAACAGCCATGACGACAAACCGCTGGCTCTCATCGCAATTCCAAGGGCAATTCCACCAGCTATCATTATTAATATATCCCAGCCTATCATTCGAAGGTCGTTTCGATTCATAAGTCCAGAACCCAGAAATACAATCGGGGGCAACATTGCCACAAGCGCAGCGGGAATGCCGTGGATACCAGTGGTAAACCATAGTAAGGCTGTTAGAATTAGGACCAGCAACACAATTTTCTGTTTGGGTCCTATCTCGGAGCTTTTAATCTTAAGGTCTATACGGTTTGACTTAGCAGGAAAAACCAATCTTAACAGAAAATAAATAATTACTAGCATCACCAGAGTAACTGGAAAACCAAATGAAAACCATTTAATGAATGAAATATTAATTCCGGCTTCAGCTAAAGACTGTATTGCTATAGCATTGGGTGGTGTACCAATGGGTGTTGCAATACCACCTACATTCGCAGCAAAGGGTACGGATAACAACATAGCTTTTGCCGATGGATCATCCTTAAGGTCCTTCACAATAGGCAAAACGACTGCAATCATAAGCGTTGTTGCAGCTGTGTTGGACATCCACATAGAGAGGAATGCTGTAACAATCATAATACCTATTATAACTGCGTATGGTGATTTTCCGGTGTGTTTTAGGATTCTGTTAGCAAAGAGAGTGTCCATATTGTATTTCTGCATAGCTGCTGCCAAAAAATATCCACCAGCAAATAGCATTATTACAGGTGAGGCAAAGGATGAAATAATTGTTGTATACGAAAGCGAACTTTCTACAGGAGGAACCAATAAAGCCAATAAAGCAACAACAATTCCACCTGTGGCACTAACCGGTATAATCTCTGTGATCCAGCAAAGAGCTGCAAAAACAAACACAGATAGTGTTCTTCGTCCAGCGATGGATAAGCCTTCTATTGGAAGGAACATCGGGATTGTTGATAGAGCCAGTATGAATATTATAAGATAATATTTCATATTCAATTTAACTCACTTGTTCTATATACCTGATTATTAAGTCGAAAACATCTGATAATCGGCTAATAATCGCAATCTCACAAATTGTAAAAACCTCTATTATAATGTCAATACATTTCTTAAGATTCACTTGATTTTCAATGATTGTTATATTAATTCATTTTATGATTGATAACTTAAGGCATGCCTGTGGAATATTCGGGGTAATAGGTTCTTCAAACGCTGCTAAAATAACGTATCTGGGTCTTTACGCTCTTCAGCACCGTGGCCAGGAAAGCGCTGGTATAATCACAACCGATGGCAAAGCTATGTTTGAACGGAAGGGATTAGGTCTTGTTGGCAAAGTTTTTCCAGATGAGGATTCTCTCAAAAATCTTTCTGGTTCAGCTGCAATAGGACATAACAGGTATTCCACGGCTGGGTCAACAAATCTTGTTAATAGCCAACCATTACTCATAAGATTTTTCGGAGGAGATATTGCCGCTGCACACAACGGAAACATTGTCAACGCTCATTCTCTCCGCAAGGAAATGGAAGACAGCGGTTCGATTTTCAGAACTACTACCGACACCGAGGTTATATTGCATCTAATGGCAAGGTCTGGTCAATCTACAGTCCCTGACATGATAAGTTACGCTCTTCAGCGGATTCAGGGTGCTTACTCACTCCTTTTTCTAACACCCAACATGCTCATAGCTGCTAAGGACCCACGATCTGTTCGTCCATTGGTTCTGGGCAAGAAAGATAATGCATGGTTTTTCGCATCCGAAACTTGTGCATTCGATCTTCTTGAGGTTGAGTATATACGATGTCTTGACCCAGGAGAAATGATTGTAATAAGAAATGGCGAGGAACCAGAGTGTCGTTATCCATTTGGCAAACAATCACTTAAAAATTCCGCTGGCTGTATTTTTGAGTTTATATACTTTGCTCGACCCGATTCCACGGTTTTCTGCACCGCTGTGGACAAAATAAGACGTCGTATGGGAAGACAATTGGCAAGAGAACATCCAGCGGATGCAGATATAGTTATTTCTATACCGGACTCCTCAAATACCGCAGCGCTGGGTTATGCTCGCGAATCCAGATTACCGTTCGAGATTGGACTTATTAGAAATCATTACATAGGTCGGACTTTCATACAACCCGAGCAGCAGATTCGTGAGCTATCTGTTCGACTTAAATTCAACACAGTTAAGGGCATTATAAAAGGTAAACGAGTAGTTGTTGTGGATGATTCAATTGTCCGAGCTACAACAAGCCGACAACTTATCAAGATGATTAGAGATGTCGGGGCGAAGGAAATTCATCTTCGCATTGCCTCACCACCAATAGTAAATCCGTGCTTCTATGGTGTCGATACACCTGAGAAATCGCAACTTATTGCCTCTGGTCACCGTATTGATGATATTCGTGATTTCATTGGTGCAGATTCATTAGGATATCTATCCGTTAAAGCTATGCTTCAAACAAGTGGTTTACCCAAAATGGGTTTCTGTACTGCATGTTTCGGTTCGGATTATCCAATACCGATAACCGATCTAGGGCTCAAGTATAAAATGGGATAAAATGTTGTGATAATCCCAAAACCCCAACAAATGGGGATTAATTTCTAGTAATTGTCATTTGTGAATCCCAGTTAATCTGCTAATCTGTGTAATCCGCGGTTCAGACATGTTTATTTCGCATTGCACAAATTTATTTTATACCTTATTTATAAATGTTAGAGAAGGAAAAGGAGAAAAATGAGATGATTTTATGTTAATAATTGATAAGGTTGATTCGGTGCATGAAGAAACAATGGAGATAATGAAAAAAGTTTATTGAATAATAAAAAATGAAACAATTTAAAGAGATGATTAAGACACAGCAGGCTTATCTGTCCTCTTTTCCAACACCACTAAAGTTGAAGAATGAGCTTGAATCATTGAATTTCCAAGGTAGATTTCTCCGGGAAGATAGGGAGATAAGCTATGATGGGGATATTCGGATTAAATTTGATGATTCTGATAAAATGTGTTTCTTTATGAAAGAAGGCTATGAAAAGTACTTATCTAATAGCAAATCGGTGGGTTTTAGCTTTAGAGAAAAGTTTAAACTTGATGTTAATGAGATAGAAAATATTGAAGGTTTTATCCAAAAATTTAGAAATACTGTGGGCGGTCCATGTCAGGTAGAATTGCATCTTCCTTCAGGGAAATGCACTTGGGTGATAGAAAAACCCGATTCTTTTCCCAAAGGAACGAAATTTTATATTGGATTTACAAATTTACAGATTAACTCTTATTCAAAATTTGATATTGGTTCTTTTAGATTCAACTTTCGAGATACCGAGGATAAATTCTGGGAAATCGCAAAGAATTCGATTGATGGTAAGATAACGAATGTTTGTAAAGCTGAAACCTTAAAAGAAGCTATGCTTGAGGAACTTGAAGAAGTCTTGTTTTCAATCGAGATATTTTTCGAAATCATAACTTCAAATAGGATAAGAAATCCTATAATAAAATTTATTCTTCCTAATGAAAAGTATGGGTATTTGTTATATGGTCAATACTCAAATGTACGTTCTAATAATGGGCTCCGTGTTTTTTATAATCATTATTCCCATGGAATTCAATACCCGGGTTTTCACCAAAATGCTATAAAATTAACACATGAAAAGAAATATTGTTGGAATCTATTTCAATTCGCTGAATATCTAATTTCCTATAATTATCATAATCATATCGAAAAGCGAATGTTATTTGTAATTCTTGCTTTGGAGACACTTGTAACAGGATATCTCTTGGATAAAATTCCAACAAACTTGTCGGAAATAAAAAAAATGAATATAGAACAGAAAATCAGAAAGATGAATGAGGAATTGAAATGCATAAATTTTGACTATTACGGAATTAAAGAATTATCAGATCATAGAAATATGCTTTTTCATCAAGGCAAGCTACCGAATTATGATATGGACATACTTAAGAGAACGACCACCGGTCTTATGTTCAAATGGCTAGAACTTGCATGGTTTATATTTCTCAAAATTTTTAATTTTCAGTGCGTTTTCAATAAACCACCAATAGACGAAGACCAGAATTTTCAGCTTGCGGATTACGAAAAATGCAGAATGCAGAAATGTAATTTTCAAAATCAATGCAAAAAGAATTCAGAATATTAGCATTTTAAAAGGAAACATCACTAACACCCTCTACTACGACAACCTGAAGATTCTTCGGAAGTATATTCCCGATGATTCTGTTGATTCGATTTATCTCGATCCGCCGTTCAATTCAAAACGGATGTGTAATGTAATCTTCAAGTATTGTGTAACTCGATATTATCCAAATATTTATACACACGAAATGTGTCAACCTTAACTAATAATTTCTAATTAAATGGTCATTTTTTTCTTAGTCTCATTACTATCTATTTTTGAACCAAATTGTAATTTCTTAGGATCTATTTTTTTATCAAATTTCAACGGATCAACGAATATATATGGAAGCTTTTCTATTTCGATTCTTGATTCAAGTGGTCTCTCTTCTTGTTCAATGATCTCGAATTCACAATCACTGAACATCGAGTTTTCATCAACTTTTCATCATTCCAAATATATAAAGCTAAGGTTGAGCCTGCTTCTCTTCAGTTGCAAATCAAGGCTGAAAATGTTGTTAATCTCAACACCTAATGGGGTTAGATATAGCTTGTCATAGTCAGAACCTGTTTTTATCCTCTCAATAAGACCAAGTTCAATACTCCAATTGCATGCAAACGAAAGGAACTCGTACATTGTCCTGCTTTTATAATTCACGCCAAACAGACCATTTGCCAGCCCCAATTTGGATTCTTCAAAATCCTTTCTATTGGGCATCCACTCACCATTGGTAACCTCCATAAACCTTAGAAACCAGTAAATATTCACTTTGTGTTTAGTCCAGTTACCATTGGTAATTACCCTCAAAAGGTTTTTCTTCTGTTCATTTGTGAGATTTACTGATGGCAAACTTGAAGCTGAATCTATTTCAGGATTGAAGTCGCTTATATAGTCATTTCCATTGGAAGTAATAGCATAGGATTCACCTTTAGTCTCAATCATCTCGAAGTCTAATGCGAGTCTCAAATAGCATCTGAAATTTGTTGTTCCAGACGAAGTAAAGTAAAATGCCAACTCCTCTTTTGTAAGAGTATTCTTCTCAAAATCATAGAATGGCTTCAGTATCTTATTTAACCATCTTAAGTAACATATTGTATAATTCTTTGGTTCTGGTAAAGCCAGTCCGAAGGATAAGCTTAACCTTTCCACAGTACTTGCATATATTTCCTTAATGTCATTGAGAGAGTACGATCGGATTAGTATTTCATTTACCTTTCCAAAAGCAGAAATCTGTTCTCTTGCTTTTTCATTTGTTTCCAAGGCATATAGGATGCAATGCTGTGTGTTTTTAGCAAAGCTTATGTTTTTGTACCGAATAACCTGATCGAAGCAATACATTAATTTAATCTTGCTGTTTAGAATTGTCTCTAATTCAACAATCATTTGAGTATTCTGGTAGTCCTCTACGATGAAGTCTATTCGTCCATAATCGGTAGTAATCTCTTGTCCTCTTTTCCTGGCAATTCGAAAATTTAAAACCTGAGAGAGGTAATCAATGTTGTTTAATAAAGTCCATCTTACCAGAGACTCATGCATGTTCTATCTCCCTATTCTTAAAGATTGCTATGCAAAAACATACCGTTGTATCCCATTTCTTGGATAAGGATATGAACCCATTACGGTAGCTCCCCCTGTTGTGTTGCATGTAGTAACTTTCTGCCAAATTATTGCTCCCATATAATCATAACCAACAGTTTCGCAAAATCGTATGATTTCAGTTCTTATCGGTATGACCTTATAGCGTCCGTAATAAACAGATCGGGCAAATTGATCACCAATATTAATACATAATCTGCAACCATTTTCCAAAACTCGATGGCATTCTTTCCATACAAGGTTAAGGTTATTGATGTAGTTTTCATAGGAATCGTTGTAGCCTATTTGTTTTCCATTACCATAATCCTTCAATTGCCAGTAAGGTGGGGAAGTTATGATAAGCTGTACAAAGTCATCCGATATTTCCTTCATACATCTTGAATCACCGATTATTATTTTATGAGTTGTTTTCATACATTTACACACAAAGGAGAAATGATTATCACTCAGGATTGTCTTGCTTACACTATCATCTGAATTTTAATTTTTCCTCTAGTATTTGTCAAGCTTACAAATAATAAGATTACTAAATCTATGATTATTTGTTTGTTCCAATAAATTCTAAGAAATTCGTTTATAGTTTCTGTAGAAATGAAAACCTCTCTCAAAAAAAAAGAGCCTTTCCTTATAGAAAGGCTCCAAGAATTCGCACATTTAGTTCAGTTTACCTTGCAAGCGTAATAGTTCCAGAGCAAAGGACTTCCTCAGTGTTTTGTATAATAACAATCCACATATAAACACCTGGAGGAGGAGTATTACCGTCTTTGTCCAAACCATCCCATGCACGATCTTGATACCTTCGCGAATCTATTAAATCTTCTATTACGAAATGACGAACTTCAGCACCGTGCATATCGTATATATATACATCGCTTGCACCTATCGCTCGGTCATACATCTTTGGATATTCAAAAATCGCTATATCATTGATTCCGTCGAAGTTCGGTGTGAATGGATTAGGTGTTACTGCACAACCGAATATCTGCTCAACGAAGAAGCTTATCGATGTATCCAACACGTAATCCACGCATTCGTCGACGAGATCGGTAGCAAAATCATAGGCAATGATCTTAATAATCACACTGTCATTAGGTGCCCATTCTACACCGTTGGCAAGCGGATTAAATGTCAATCGTCCTCCGTTTATTGAGCTGCTTTGCTCCCAAGAGTAATCGCTCGGATCATAATCTATACCGTTTATATTAATGAATATATTGGGTATATCGACACCAGCTACAGTGTCTCCAATGTCGAGGATTATGATTTGATCGCGGAGATAAACAATCTCATACTCTGGAATAATTAGATCTGCCCATGGTGGTGTTATATCCACAAGATAATCCCAGCAATACTCATGATCTATTCTGTTGTTCAAATTATCGATGGCCATAACTACACAAATGTTAACAATCTCACCATCTGCGAAATCAGTTGTAGGTGTGAATATCAATGTAGAATCGTCGTAAGTGAGATTACCGCTACTAAGGTCATAAACAACCTCGTTCACTCTAATCTCCACGCTGACATGATTTACGCCGTCCTCATCAGTCAATGCAACCCTTATCTGCTCACTACACGATGTAGTATCCATAACAGGGAACAATTTCTCAATAATTGGTGGATCGTCAGATACCCAGAATTTCCATTCATATATAGTATCGTGCGGCTCACAGTAACCTTCGGTAGGTTGGTCCTCACCAGAAATTGTGACGAATATTGAATCTCCACCTGTCCACGTTGTTCCCAATGCTGCTGGGTCGAATGTAACAATATTCGAGGTGTAATCGAATAGTCCACTGGAGAATGGATAGAGCGTGTTGTTTACTTTCAGTTCGAGCGTGCTCGGATTTATTCCAGTAACGCTATCTATAACATGAACGCTAATGATCGGTTGAAGTTCCCGGATCACTTGGCTGTCATATGGAGCGAAATTCATGGCTGTAAATGGCGAAACATCGATTGTGAAACTTACACACACCTCGTAGAATAACGCATTACCAAGCGCATCTGACGCATCGGTAAGGCAGATAGTAACCTGCTCGGCGTCGGCAAACTCAGGACTGGTCGGGTGGAATATTAGGAATGTGTCGTTCACTGTACTGAAATACAGATCTGAATCGGTTTCTATTCCTATAACTTGTGTTCCGTGTATGTTAGAATTGTAACGTATATAAACCGAACTTAGGTCGATTGCGTTGCTCTGACGATCTACAAGCCAGAATATCACCGAGTCGCTGTAACAGCCGTCGAATACGCCGTTCTCAGGATAG
>CAZLTJ010000032.1:0-21851 GCA_964562425.1 uncultured bacterium | reverse complement strand
CCTATAATTGATGTTACAGACGAGGAAATCAATAATGAAATTCAGGATTTTTTAATCCGAAGTACTAAACTCGAGGACGTAACCCATGCGGTTGAGGAGGATAACTACGTCGAAGTTATGTTTTCCGGTGAGAACGAAGATCCCGTTAGAGTCTTGATTCCATTGGATGATCCGGAATATGCCTTGAAGTTTCAAGAACTTATAAATGCTAATGTTGGAGATAAAATTTCAATTGAAAAGGAATTTCCAGAATCTTTCCCAGACCGAAGATTCAGAGGGAGAAGCGGAAAGTTCGAAATTGAAATCGTCAAAATTATGGAGCAGAATGTTCCTATTTTGGGTCCAGATTTTTTCAAAGAAATTGGGAAACCTGAAGACTATACTGAACAAAACTTTCGAAAAGAAATTGAAGACTATATACGAATTCAGAAGTCGAGAGAAAATCAGAACTTGTTAGAAGAGTTAGCGATAAAATCCATTGTGGAAGCAAATCCTGTTGAGGTTCCTGAAAAATATCTTCAAATACGCATCGACAGATTCATATCTCAGCAACTTGGAAATATGCAAATTGATGCAGAACATATAGAAAAACTCAGAATTGAAATAGAGAAAAGTATTAAACAGCAAATAGCCTTTGAGTTTTTGGCAGAGAAGATCGCTGAAGTCGAAAACATCACTGTCGACGATTCTGCAGTGGATGATGAGATAAGAAAATTCTCAACTGAACAGAAAATCGACCCAAATCAGGCGATCGAACGTTTGAAGCAAAATTCCTCGAGCATCGAGGATTTAAAGAAATCACTTATGAAAAAAAAAGTTCTCGAACTTGCTCTATCTACGTGCACGATAAAAGACAAAGAACCAGAGAAACAAAAGGATTCCAAACTTGTAAAACCAGAATTAACTGAACCAACCGAAAATGTTGCCAAAAAAAGCGAAGACGCAGTTAAAAAACCGACTCTGTCAAAGGAAAACGGGAGCGATTAATATGGCATATGGAAACCATAAAAAATCTAAAAGTTCAACGCCCAATCCCGACTACTATGTTGTAGAATTTAAGAATAAGCGAATCGACTATTACATAGATCGGAATCATCTTCCCATAGAACAGTTTACATTGGTTCTTGTACAAGCGGAACGAGGTCGCGATATGGGGAGAATTTTTTCAAAAATTTCTCAAGACAATTTTAAGAGTTGCTCACAGCACAAGTATCCACTGGAAATATTAAGAATTGCTACTGAAGATGAGATTAACACAATTAGAGAAATACGTGAAAAGGAAACTGAAGTGTTACAAAAATGTGAGGAACTTGTTGTATTCCGTGGACTCCCCATGAAACTTATCGATGCCGAATACCAGTTTGATGGCAACAAACTCACAATTTATTTCACTGCTGAAGAAAGGATCGACTTTAGAGAGTTAGTAAAAGATTTAGCAGCGATATACCGCACTCGCATCGAACTTCGTCAGATTGGTGTTAGAGACGAAGCAAAAAAATTTGGCGGATTAGGTCCATGCGGTCTGCCTTTATGCTGCTCAACGTTCCTCAAATCATTCATGCCCATATCGACTCAAATGGCTCGCTTACAAAATCTTTCGGTTAATCCATCCAAAATTTCGGGTGTTTGCGAACGGCTTATGTGCTGTTTGGCTTATGAAATGGATTTTTACGACGAGGTCGAGAAAAAATATCCCAAAGTCGGCAATGTGTTTGACACCACGGATAACAAGAAAATACATATAATCAATGTAAATTATTTCAAGGGGCAGGTTTCGATAAAGTATGAGGATTCAGATGATATACATGTTATGAATCTAATCGATTTCAAGAAAACATTTAATCCTGATAAAGAATTTTTAAAAAAATGGACTTCGAACACGACCAATAATAAAAAGGGAAAAAATCCCAATAAAAAATAAATTATGAGTTCCTTCAACTATTATGTAATTATAGTCGCCGCAGGCTGCAGCAAGCGTTTCGGTCCAAACAATGACAAATTACTCTGCAAAATTCACAACCGACCAGTGCTCGCACATGCAATTATTAACGTAGTTAGGAGCACTGCAAAAGGCTTTATTATTGTTTCAGAAGAAAATAATATTCAAAACTATACCGAACTTGGAATAAAATATGGGATGCAAAAATTCATTAAAACCATTGTTGGCGGTGAGGAACGAGCGGATTCAGTTCGAAAAGGCATCGAATATTTTAATAATAAAGTTACACCCGATGAAATTATTTTAATTCACGATGGCGCTCGACCATTTTGTGCCCCCGAGATTTTCGATAAATGTGCTAAATCAGCTGAAAAGCATTCCGCTGCTGTTGTTGCTATGCCTGTAGTCGATACACTCAAGCGTGTTACAGAAAACAATGAAATCATTGAAACAGTGGACAGAAATAATCTTTGGCGAGCACAAACCCCACAGGGATTTAAATACGGTTTAATTCGAAAAGCGATGAAGAAAAAATATAATTTTACCGATGATGTGTCTGCAATAGAACAACTGGGAATAAAACCACATATAGTGTTGGGCACTGAAATGAATATTAAAATAACTGTTCCCCAAGATCTCGAAATAGCAAAGGCTATTTACAATATTACTCAGGATTTATAGTCAATATTGTTTGTATTTCTTGAGCAAATATTATACTTAAAAATAATTCTATAATTCTTTGTATAAAAAAGCCCCCTTTCGGGGGCTAAAAATAGAAATCGATATTGTCTGCTTCAGAATCCAGAAACGATTATTTAATCAAATGTATCTTCTGAGAATCCTCAGCATTTTCTGCTTTCATTCGGAATATGTATATTCCAGATGGCATCGACTCATTTTCATCATCCTTTCCATCCCAAACTGCATTAAATTTTCCTGGATGAGACTTGCCACTGAATATCTCTTTAATCACACGTCCTTTTATATCGATTATTTCAACTTTCACGTTACCAGCCACAGGCACAGACCACTCAAGGTTCACTGAGGTATTAAATGGATTAGGATACGCCTTAACCAACGATGGTTTATCAGGAATTGAAGCTGTGTGATATTCTTTAATACCCGGTGGATGAAGCCATAAAAATCTCTTGTCAAATCTAATATATATAATCGGATTCACGGTAACTGCACCATTCAAGGAATCTATGCCAGTTTTGACATATTTTAGCAACTTACCAGCATCTAAATCTTGAACTGCAAAAATATGTATGGAATCATCTATATTTCTAGTTTGGGATATGTCGATTTCACCCAAGCAGTGTCCTGCTGTACAAGCCCCAGCGTGAGAATTCGTTATATTTTTAGGTATTGGTAACCATGTCATACCACCATCCTTGGAACTCGACCCCATTATATCGTAATTAGCAACAAAGTCTGGGGCATCACTCATATCATAGTATCCGTTTGTGGGAGAAAAAGCTGAATCGCTAATTATCCCCACAGTGTCCATTTGCTCATCTGTTAAAGTATCATCCAGATGGTCATTAACAAAAGTTATAAGTGAATCATGATAGGTATAAAACATAGGCCAAGCCTGTTCCCAAACTATGTAAATATAATTGCTGTCATCAACAGATATGGAAGGTCTAACGGTTGTCATCATCTCCCCGACATATCTTGAAGCTGGATCATTAACTTTATATTCAACCCAGGATGGACCTGGAGGTCGGAACCGGGACGAAACAACCCTTATCTCCTTGTCTCTTGAATTCCAGTAAAGTATGCCACCACCGTTCCATACTCCCAAAGAGCATGGATTAAGCGTATCGTACGAAATCGATTTACAAGCAGAGAAAGCCATATGTATGTATCCTTCGTTATCATAAGTAATACTCACATCGCTTTGAGACTGCCACATAGGTCGCCATGTACCCACAATCTCTAACATTTGAGCCAAATGAATTGTATCGAGTCCTCCCGGCAAAGTGTCCCAAAAAACTCCAGCAAAGTATGAAGTATCAAAGTCTGATGGAGATGGTGGTAGCCCACCGTGACCGAATACATATTCTCGAGGTGTCCATGTGGTTCCTGCGTTCTCAGATGTTCGTAATATAAAATCAAGAGAGAAGAAGTGAGGAACGGAATAACCCGGGAAACAGTCAAAAGTATCATATAGCGAGTATGTAGCCACAGCGATTTGATTAGTAATGCGATTCACAACGATATCTACATCGATTTGATGCGAAAAGTCGATTAATTTGGGTCCATAGTAATCATACTTCTCAAGTTCACCAAGAGCGTTATATTGTGGACTTCCCGACCAGAAAACAACATAGCTCGGAACGGGTATATCACACACTGTGTCATGCTCTGATGGTGATGCTACAACAAATACATTACCTTCGTCATCGGCATCGAGCTTGGGCCAAATTGCGACAAGATGTTCAATTTCATGGCATGCTGTTACATCCGGAAAGTATCCGTTAGGCTCGGGGGAATTTGTATATGCCCAGGGCATACCTCCCGGTACAGCACCCTCATTTACAACAAAACCACCTCTACCGCCTCCGACACAACCAAACATTCTCCATGCACCATCCCAAGAAACCTCTGAATGGTAATCATGACCTGGCATTGTTGAAGCAGTATAATGATATGATACGAGAGGAACATTAAGAATGGTTCCAGGATCGCTCATACACGGTAATCTTGTAAAAGTAATATTCGTATATCCAGCCTTTGCACCCAGATTAACAATTGTGCCATAATGAAATAAATTGCTTCCCACTGCCGGTTTAAAATAAACACTGCCAGTTGGTGAGACATAGTTATAATAAATAAAACGATCCCGCCAACCGCTTGTCGTATCCTCACACCACATCCAACTCACATGAATACCACCCTCATAATCCATAACGATATTTCTACCTACAGTCGTGTTATGCTGCATATCATATTTCGTGGCACCAAGAGTTTCAACAACACAATATTGATAAGGTGTTCTATGAAAAGTTCCATATTCGATAGTTGCAGCATTTTTCAAGAATCTTGGAGCATCTTTTGGTCTTTCCCAAGGTTTATATAAGTTTCCGCTCGGATTAATTAGTTTAACCCTCGCTTGTGGATCGTAGGACGTCATAACCTCAACATCCTCAGCGTTTATTATGGCAAATGATGCCATAATTGAAAGAATAACAAGCAAATAAATATACTTCATAAAACTCCTCCTTTTGATTTTCGAACCTAATACTCCATTCTAAAAATATTTTCTTTTAATACGATGTCAAGGGTATTATTGCTTGAAATTACTTTATTTCTGCAAATCTTATCTTTCCTTTCACTTGCTTTATCTCGCTAAAATTATATTTTTCTATACAATAAAAAGGAGGAACATTTGGAAAAGATTTGGAAAATACTTCAGCCGATCGAGCAGATCGAAAATGAAGATTTGAAATTAAAAGTTATGCGATGTTTCGAATACGCAATAACCAAAGGCGGATGGACAGAGGACGAAGCACTCGCAATTCCATTCACACTTCTTATACCAAATTGTCCATCAAGTTTGTTGGATCATACGTTAGCTGTTACTCGGATTGCACTGCATTCAGCTAATGAATTGGTGACAATGTATCCCAAATTCACTTTCAATCGAGATTATCTTATTTCGGGTGGATTGCTTCACGATGTGGGAAAATTTCTGGAATACAAAAAGGAGGATGGTAAATTTGTTAAAAGCAATTTCGGAAATTTGATAAGACATCCATTTAGCGGAGCCGCAATTGCCTATAAATTCGAAATTCCACCTGAAGTTGTTCATATCGTAGCAACGCATGCCGGGGAAGGCGACGGGAGATATCGCAACGTCGAAGCGATAATCATAAATAAAGCTGATTTCATAACATTTCACACGCTTAAGAGTTTTCTGGAAAAATGAAATTTGTATCAAATAGTGTCGAGCAAACGGAGCAAATCGCTGGAAAACTTGCCGAAAATTTATCTTTGGGTGATACTGTCCTGCTATACGGTCCGTTAGGCTCAGGAAAAACTACATTCGTAAAAGGTTTATGCAGAAAATTTCTCATTGAAATGGTTAAAAGTCCATCATATGTTATATTAAAAATTTATCACGGGAAAAATCTCAATAAAAACGATAAATGTGTAATTTATCATATAGATTTATATAGATTGGAACAAATGGGGCAAATCAACGGTGGAGAGATTGCAGAATATATTTTCGATGAGAATGCAATTAAAATTGTTGAATGGGCAGATCGTTTATCTGAAAAAATGCTCCCTGAGAAAAATATTAAAGTTAAATTAGAAATAATCGATGATAAAAATCGAAAGATAACAATTATTAATCAAACTGAAGAGGACATATGATACAGGTAGTTATTAATGTACAGTTACATGAAAATCGGGTAGCAATTATTGAGGATAACAAGTTAGTAGAACTGTTTATAGAACGCTCCGACCAACGAAGAATTATATCGAATATTTACAAAGGTGTGGTTGAAAATATTGTCCCCGGACTTCAGGCAGCCTTTATAGAACTCGGCTTACCTAAGCGAGCATTTCTTCATGCCTCAGATATTTATACTTATAGTGCATTAAAAGCGGCAGATGCTGAAACAATGGAAATCGTAAAACAACCCACCCGTCAGCAAGATGATTTACCTATTCAGCATGTTCTGAGAAAAGGACAGGAATTAATAGTACAAGTTTATCGCGAACCTATTGGAACCAAGGGTCCACGCTGCAGCACACAGCTTTCCATCGCAGGACGCTATCTGGTTCTTATTCCAGGTGCAAGACACATTGGTATATCTCGAAGAGTTGTTGATAGAACAGAGCGAGTACGACTTAGAAAAGCTATGACTGCCCTAAAACCAACTGGTTTTGGTGTTATTATCCGCACGATTTCCAAAGGGCTTTCTGCCGAATCGCTTAAGTTAGATCTGGATCAATTACTTAAAGTCTGGAATGGTATAATTAACCGCATAAAAGCACTACCACCAGGATCTCTTATTTACAGAGACACTGGGCTTATACCTACTTTAGTTCGAGACCAGCTTTCACCAGATGTAGAATATCTTATCATTGATTCGCATGATGAGTACAATAAAATGATACGTTACATAAACACAGTTGCCCCGGAAATGAGAGAAAAAATTAAATTACACAACCAACCAGAACCCATATTCGATTACTACGGAATAGAAAAACAAATAGCTGATATGCTGCGACGAGAAGTTCGGTTGCATAGCGGAGGTGAAATTGTTATTGATCAAACTGAAGCCCTAACAGCAATAGACGTTAATTCAAGTAGATTCATAGGCAAAAAGAAATACCAAAATACAATTTTTAAAGTTAACTTTGAAGCTGCTGAGGAAATTGCCCGACAGTTGAGACTTCGCGATATTGGTGGACTTATTGCTATTGATTTTATCGATATGGAGGATCAGGATAACATTAAAAAAGTCGAAAAAGCTTTTAAAACAGCTATTAAAACTGATAGAGCACGCAGGAGAATTCTACCAATAAACGAGTTTGGAATGTTGATACTAACCCGAGAGAGAGTCGAACAATCCGTTTTAACTCAAATAACCGAGATGTGCCCAACCTGCGGAGGTATAGGACGAATATACTCACCCAGCACAATGGTGGCAAATATAGAACGATGGTTAGTTAAAGCTAAAGGGAAATATAAAGGCAATGTTCTTCTTCTAATTCATCCACAAGTTGCTGAGGAACTTCTATCAGACAACGGTCAACGAATAAAGGATTTCAAAGACGAATATGGCATTAACTTAACTGTCTTTGCCGATGATTCTCTGAGTCCTTATAATTTTAGAATAATAGAAACCGAGATGTTAAATGAGAAAAAAGAAATCCCAAAACTTACTTAATATTTAATAATACTAAATAGGTAGAAATGATGTTAGATATAGCGTTGCAACTCGGGCTCTCAAAGGCAGAATTCAATCTAATTGTGCAAATATTAGGAAGGGAGCCTAATTACACCGAATTAGGAATTTTCTCCGTAATGTGGTCTGAACATTGTTCATACAAAAGCTCATCGATACATCTAAAACGATTTCCCAAGTCCGGCGACAGAA
Source organism: uncultured bacterium (assembly GCA_964562425.1). Lineage (GTDB taxonomy): Bacteria > UBP14 > UBA6098 > B30-G16 > B30-G16 > JAUWMV01. The sequence continues at coordinate 13,793 of CAZLTJ010000032.1, read as the reverse complement.
TAATAGCAGAACCAGGAATGGAAAACGCCGGTGCACTGAGACTAAAGGACAATTGGGCTGTCGTCTTTAAAGTAGAAAGTCATAATCATCCCTCAGCCATCGAGCCGTTTCAAGGTGCTGCTACAGGTGTGGGTGGAATATTAAGGGATATTTTCTGCATGGGTGCATACCCGATTGCGTGTCTTAACTCACTGAGATTCGGAGAATTAGACAATCCGGTTGTAAAACACTTGTTTGATGGTGTTGTCAGAGGAATTGCATCTTATGGTAATTGTTTTGGCGTGCCTACTGTAAACGGTGAAGTTTATTTCGAACCTTCATATACTGGGAATCCAATCGTTAATGTAATGGCAGTAGGGTTAGTGCAGATTGACAAAATGATTTCAGCTAAAGCTAAAGGTCCAGGAAATCCTGTGGTTTATATCGGTTCATCAACTGGCAGGGACGGAATTCACGGTGCTTCGTTCGCATCTTTTGAGTTATCCGAAACATCAGATAAAGATCGACCGTCAGTACAAATTGGCGATCCTTTCACGGAAAAAATTTTACTTGAAGCCACTCAGGAAATAGCAATGCGTAACCTCGCCATTGGTATGCAGGACATGGGAGCAGCGGGTTTAACCTCGTCCAGTGCTGAATTAGCTGCAAAGGGTGGTGTCGGTATCGAACTCAATCTCGATAAAGTTCCCTTAAGAGAAACTGGAATGACACCATACGAAATCATGCTTTCTGAGTCTCAGGAACGAATGTTGCTTATCACAGAAAAGAAAAATCTCTTTGAGATTGAATCAATCTTGAAGAAATGGGATTTAAATTACTCGGTAGTAGGTAAGGTTATTAAGGAACATGTCTTACGCCTTTTGTGGCATAATGAAATCGCAGGTGAAATCCCAACAAAATCACTACAAGCTGGAGATGGTGCTCCTATATATAATCTACCGCAAGCTAAACCTATTCTTACCGACGATGCACAATCAGAAAAATGTGATGATATTCTGGATAAGATTAGTATTAAAGAAGTATTACCAAAACTATTAGGGATGCCATCGATAGCGTCAAAACGATGGGTGTATCAACAATATGACTATCAAGTCGGAGCGAGAACTGTAATGCTCCCCGGAAATGGCGATGCTGCAGTTCTGAGAATTCCAGAGACGGGGCAATTTCTTTCAATCTCGATAGATGGAAATGGCGCATATTGTTATTTAGACCCATACATCGGCGCGGCTATAGCTGTTTTAGAGGCAGCTCGGAATGTCGCAGCTACAGGTGCTCGACCAATAGGAATTACAGACTGCCTTAACTACGGAAATCCACAAAAACCAGAGGTTATGTACCAGTTCTCCCGTGGTATTGATGGTATTTCCGATGCTTGCAGGGCTCTTTCTATTCCTGTTACCGGTGGAAATGTAAGTTTTTACAACGAATCACCAAAAGGTGCAATTTTCCCGACGCCTACTATTGGAATGGTTGGACTGATAGAGAATGAAAGTTATATTACTCCTATGGCATTTCAAAAGCCAGCGGATTCAATCGTTATTTTAGGTGAGACAAGCAAAGAATTAGGAGGATCCCAAATTCAAAAACTTCTGTGTGGTAGTTACTCAGGGAAACCGCCTAAGGCAAGAATTAAAGAGCATAATCGAATTATTAATTTTCTTTTAGAGCTTATACATGAGGGAAAAATCCATGCAGCTCATGATGTTTCTGAGGGTGGAATTGCAATATCTCTATCGGAAATGTGTATTAATTCAAATGGTATCAGTGCTGAAATTAATCTTCCAAATTACTTAGAAAATGGTGTTTATCTGTTCTCCGAAAGTCAGGGAAGGTTTATTTGCGAGGTTAGTTCTGATTATGTTGAGAATATTCTTCAAACAGCAAATAGAAAGAAAATCATGTGTGAAAAAATCGGCATTACAATCGATGATCCGTATTTAAAAATCAATAAGCAAAGATTTGACATTGAAGAACTAAAAGAAGTGTATGAAAGCTCAATAAAGAATGCGATATAATTTTCGTTGTGCATTTTAAGTTTTATTACTAAATTTTTCAAATGTTTTTATTCATAACTAAAAGGCAAGCCATTGCTGCTGCGATATTTCTTTTTATAATGTTAGGAATACCTTTTAGCATATTCGTTGCAGCTCAAGATGGCAATAAACCAGTGATTCTGGAAAGCGAATTTGGAACTGTTAACAACAGTCAATCATTAACTGATACTCTGAAAGGAATAACGATCGAGAATGATGAAATCCACTTCTATGATAAGTTTATAATAATGGATGAAATAATATTAACACCAAACACAAGAGATTTTGATACTTTAGAAAACGTTGAAAAAACCGATTCACAAAGAGAATACGACACTATATCTGAATATAAGGGCTCAAGAATTGATATAAATCAAGCAAATTTAAAGAAATTAATATCTCTTCCGGGTATTGGACCCGTTCTTGGACAAAGGATCATTGATTATAGAGAAAAAAATGGTTATTTTAAAAAGATCGACGAACTGAAAAAAGTTAAAGGAATCGGTTCGAAAAAGCTCGAAAAATTAGAAAAATATATAAAAATAGAATTGTAGAAAGGAGTATCCTGATGCGTAAAGGGTTGATGTTGTTAGATGTAATAATACTAATTCTCACAGTTGCACTTATTGCCGCGCTAATTACTCCCAAGCTCAGGGTAGGAAAGGAAGCTAAAATAAAAGAACTTTCAAGACAGCGAATGCTTTGGCTCTCGGAAGCTGAGATGAATTATTTTGAAACAGCTGCTGGCAGAATCACTCCTGAAGAAATTGAATCTTTGGAGGCATTAAGAGGTGAAAAAAAGAAGGGAGCCAAATCGGGTGAAGAGGAAGCTCCCATAATGAGATATTTTACAGATAACATTGAGGACTTGATAAAATTTCTGCCAGAAGACGCTGACACTACAGACATTGGAATTGATCCTCTTGACCGTAGAGAATTTATTATCGTTGCCAGAGATTCCTTTTTCTTTTCTATAAGTTCACCTAACGGTTTCGGACAGATAATATTAGGTAATCCCACATGGGAAGAATAGCCGAGGAGTATTATATTTTCTTATGTGAGGTTAAATGAGCAAGAATGTTCTGGGTGTCTATCTAAGCGATTATAAAATAGTATGCGCTGAGGTTAAGGTTGGAAGACCCCCAAAAACCGAGAAAGTAGCCGCTTGGCCTATTCCAAAGGGTTCTATTACCTTTGGTTCTATTAACAATCTTGATAAAGTAGCAGAATCACTTATTGGCGTGTTGGATAAACTCGAAGCTTCAACGTATAATGCTGTTCTAAATATTCCTACAAATTTAGTAGGAATTAAAACTATTCCGCACGAAGAAGGTTACTCTAAAATTACAGAAGACCAAATTGCATGGGAAATGTCCCTTCATATGAACGAACCTGTGGAAAATCTCGTAACTAGTTGCTTTCAAACACCATATGGGTTAGTAATGTCTGCATCACTGAATAGATACTTAATAGAAAGAGGTAAAGTATTAGAAAAAGCTGGCTTATTCGTAGAATCCATAGATCCGCAGCCTATCGCCGACTTTAACCTTATGACTGTTTCCAGTGCTGCAAGACAAAAATTAAGCCTTGCTGTAGTAAATGTCGAAAAGTATTATTCTCATGTTATAATTTTCGATAAAGGTAAATTCTTCTTTGGAACTAATTTCTTTGTGTCATCAGATATGTTAGGAAAAAATGAAAGCACGAAACTTAATGACGAGATTGCCGAATCAATTAAACTGTCTATAGGAGCATACATTCTTATGGAACCGTCATTTCAGGCAAATGGGATTGTATATTTTGGATTTCCAATATCGGAAGCTGCAAAACAAGGAATAAGCGAAAGATTAAACATTAAAGAAATAAAGCCAAAAGATATTTTCCCAAAGGGTATAATGTCTGTGAAACAAAAGACCGGTCTAACAATAAGCGAAGTATTGCCGGTAATTGGATTGGCAATGCAAGTGTACGCATAAATTCAAATGGTGGATATGATATACATAAATCTTTATCGATCACAAAGTGCGCCAGCTCCTTCTTTGAGAGCTTCGTCATCCCGAAAAGTCTATACTTCCTTTCTGCTAGTTCTATTCTTTTTGACAATTTCATTTGTTGCATACTTTGTAATACTGGAAACTTTTCCTGAACCAACAATTGCTGTTAAAGAAATGGCTGTAATCGAGGAAACTCAGGAGACTAAGCCCAAATCTACGGAGGAAATAGTCGCTGAATTGAAAGTTCAATGGGCGAGTTTTTTTGAAGCTATACTAGATTTTTCCCCGGAAAAAATTGTATCAAACGGAGATAGAAGTGTTCTGATGACCTTTATAACAAAAAAATCGACTCAAGCCGAAAGCTTAAAACAGGCATTGAATTCCGCTAATATTGTCTCACACATTATCGATACATCAACTACAAAAAAAGGATTTCAATTCATCCTAAAGTCCAAATTCCCCTCTGATACCAACGTTATCCATGTGAAATCCGTAAAAAATATTGAAAGAACTCTAGTAATAAACAAGATTGACTCAATTGCCCTATCGATAGATCTCAAACTACCTAAACTTCGCGATATGATTTCAATCGATAAAATCGACAACTCAGAGGTTTTGCTTTATAAACTATATGCAACGGGTTCACTCGAATCTGTTGCAGACCTTATTTTTGAAATCGAGGACATGAATGAAGCTGTTACACCGAAAAAAATTCTTCTCACCAGGTCAGAAAAGAATTACGACTTACAGTTAATTCTGGGTCTATATAGATTTTTCAAAGCTTTGGACACAACATCAATCGCATCTTCAAAATAGATGCATGCAAAATCCAACAAAACTTGGATATCATTCACAATGACAATGCAAAGCTTTGTGGATTCTTATACTTTAGGGGGAGTTGATACTTTTATTTTTTAGAAAAAAATTTATTTGAGTGTAGTATTTAGCACAATTTAAAGATAATTTTCATTAAGAAGAGTTTGAACATTTTGTATAAAATACGATAAGAGATTATCTATCTAATCCTATTTATAACGTATCACAATAAAATTTATCTGTCAACCATACTAAGATATTCCGCAGCAGTTTCTGGTGGTGTTGGGTTAATATAGAATCCCGAACCCCATTCAAAACCCGCTACTTTGGTTAAGCGCGGTATAATTTCCAAATGCCAATGCCAATCATACGGTAAAGTCTCCCAATAAAATGGCCTACCTGGCCTATAAGAAGTATTAGGAGAGGTGTGTAGTATGAAGTTATATGGAGGATCGTTAAGTGCTACTCGAAGCCTGTGTAGGATATTCTTAAGAGCTTCACCGAAAGCCATTAAATCCTCATTGCAAGTCCTTGAAAAATCGTGAAAGTGGTATCTCGGTAAGAGCCAAATTTCAAAGGGGAATCGACTTGCAAATGGACATAAAGCTATAAATTTCTCTGTGGTAAATACGATACGCTTATGAAGAGCCAATTCCTGATTAATAATATCGCAGAAAAGACACCTTTCCTTCTCTCTGTAATGCTCCTTTGCGGAATCTAATTCAGTGGCAACAGTTCTGGGTGTTATTGGTGTAGCAATAAGCTGAGAATGAGGATGAGCCAACGATGCTCCCGCAATATCTCCATAGTTTTTAAATATCTGGACATACCTAAGTCGTTTATCTTGATGAAGATCGGCAATCCTATCTCTATATGCTTTTACTATAGCAAACACATCCATAATATCCATTTCCCCCAAATGAGCACAATGCTCTGGAGTTTCAATTATTACTTCATGTGCTCCAATCCCATCCATAAGGTCATATATTCCCAAACCTCTTCTGTTAAGATTGCCCTCAACTCTTAGAGCTGGAAATTTGTTAGGTATTATTCTCATTTTCCAACCCGGTGTATTAGGCTTGCTATTATCGGGTCTTAGTGCAAAAATTTCAGGAGGTGTCTTGTCTTCGTTACCGGGACAAAATGGACATGAAGCCGAAGTACCTTTCCGCGATGTTACTTCAATATCAGCAAAATCCTTAGGTCGTTTACTTCTACCGACTGCGATAATTACCCATCTTTTCTGAACTGGGTCGTGTCTGAGTTCCGACATTAGTGCCTCCTATCGAGCATTATGTTGTATTCTAAAATATTTATCTGGTGTTTTCATTACAAGCTTTTTAGCAACAAGAGCATTAAGAGCCTCATCAACCTTTGATTCATCGATTCCTAATACATTAGCAATATTGCTTACTTGTTCAGGTCGACGTTTAAGAATATCGAAAATCGTATTAGCTAAATTCGCGATTTCTAATGCTCTCTGAGAAGGCGAAGAAAACTTGCCTATGACACGACATTTTGGACCAAACAATTTGCAGGCTAATTTTATCTTATCTTCATCAGGTGATGTTACCCATCCTTCTGCAGGTGGACGAACTGGTGTATTAATATCAATATACGACAAGGGTAGTGAATACAAAAACTCTGCTAACTTCTCTAATTGCTCTACCGAGTCGTTGACTCCTCCAACTAACATAACTTCTGCCCATATCTCTCCCTTGAATTCACTGCAAAATTTAATCAAACCATTTTTATATCTTTCGAAATCGTCATTCCGGTTTGGTCTGTGAAGTCTGAGATATGTATCTCTATCCGGTGAAGATATCGTTGGTACAACAAGATCTGCCTTCTCAATCTCCAAACGCACATCCTTAAGCCATAGAGTGCTCCCATTTGTTAATACAGCTAATTTTTTATGCTTGAAGTTATCAACAATAAATTTAACCACTCTTCCCAGATGAGCCCATAAAGTGGGTTCACCCCTCCCGGAAAAAGTTATGTAATCAGCAATTCCCTCATCTTTAAAGAAAGTGTATAATTCCTCCTCGATTATTTGTGGCTCAACACCCTCAATTTTCTCAAACTTAAGCGGTTCTTTATTTCCAAGTTGACAATATATACAATTATGATTGCAGCTTTTCTTTAAAAAAGGATCTATACCTAATGAAAACCCCAACCTTCTCGACGGAACCGGTCCATATAAATAGTGCATCCAGTACCTCCCTAAAATGAAAAAACGAGTATCGACAGGTTCTTAAAATATTTCAGAACCTCAAATTGCTAACAAAATATGCCCATGAATACCTATTTGAAGAATTGCACCGACAATTATCGGGACAGTAAGATTATCGTCAAGGAAAAACGAAACCAATTCCACACAAGTTGCTAATGCTGCTCCAATAAGTTTCCAGAAAATCGGAACACCCGGAATTATCAAACCTGCCAAAAAAGCGGTAACAAAGAAAGATAATGATCCTTCAACAGTTTTCTTTCTATACGAACCGTCCGGATTACTATGCGAATAAATCTTGTTTCTTCCAAAAAGTCTACCACCAAACGCAGCGAAAGTGTCCCCCACAATTGTAAAAAGAATAACTAGTGCGGCAATATTTGAACTAAAAAACAATATTGATAATGCACTTCCTGCAAGAATATATGAACCTCCAGAAAGTGTTCTTCTTTCCCATGATCGATAAACATGTCTGAAAAAACTTTTATAGATGAATCTTCTGTATCTAAGACTGTATATTCTCAGTAAATCGATGAATATTATAAACATAGCAGCTGCACCAATTATAGAAATTGCGTTTTTTCTGCTAAATGTCAGACATAATATTGGAATTATAATAGCAATAAAATTAGTAGACTTCCGAATCAATTCCTTTATTATTTTCGTTAACTTCAACATTTCAATCGCCACTACAAGGATATTCATTATAAATTATTTCTGGCGAATGTGGAACTTCGCTTAATGTTCGATTATAAAGTTCGTTCTCTTGTTCAACATTAATTATATCTGCTCCAACAAACGATCCGTATATATTACCCAAATAAAAGAATATACTCACAAACGCCATAATAACAGAAAATGTATGATCTTTATCCCAGTAATACCAAGAAAGCCCACCGGAAGCACTAATGATTGAAAAAGAAAAAAAACAATCACCCCATCTTCCACAATATCCCCTTCCAAGACCAGGAATAAACGAGGATAGAACAGCAGACAAAAATGGGCTTTTTCTATACATATTTTCACCGTATTTAGATCGTTGTTTGAGAAAGCTTATACTTCCTTTAAATGAATAATTTAGGTCCTCGTCGATAATTGATTTGAAAACATTAGCAGCTTTAGGATATTTTCTTTTTCCGAAAAGTGCCCAACCATACAGATATTTCATAGCTGAGCTTGAAGTGTCGTTTATTGACAAAATAGAATCGAAATCCTCAGTAAGCAGATATGTCAGTCCTATTCTATATTTCGAGTAATTCTCTCGTTCCGGAAATTGAATCCCGAATGATTCATATAACAATCTTGCTTCTTTAAAATTGCGAGCCTTCTCCTTGCAGATAGCTGCCTTAAATAGCGTATGTGCAGCACAATCATCCTCAGGAAAGAAAAAGTTGAATCTCAAATATTCAATAGCTGCTCTATCGAATTCACCCAACTCATAAAGATGTTCCGAAAAGTCCAGTATTTCTTCTTTCCCGTAAGGGCAACGAGTGCTATTGCTTACATATACAGTTTCAACTTCAACCTGTTTAATAATTTGCAGATCAGTGGAGAGTGTTCCGGCAAAGCAAAATGAAACTGATGTGAACACAAAAATAATGTATCTCAATATTTCCTCCGAAAATTAAACCAAATTTAATCTCATTCAATCTGCAAATCAAGTAGAAAGGAAAATTAGAAATTAACTTAAAAGTATGTTGAATCTAAACTCTCTTTTCATATTTTATACCTTAAGGGGGATAGTAAATGACTGACCAAATAAGTAAAACTTTACCTCATTCACTAAAAGCAGAACACGCAGTAATCGGTGCTATGATACTATATCCAGATAAAAACGAGATCGGTCTGGATAAATTGGAGCCAGGTATGTTCTATTATAAGAGACATACCACGATATTCTCTAGAATTTCTGAATTAAGCAATAAGGGACAACAAGTCGATAGCATTACGATAACCGATTCTTTAAAAAACCACGGAGAACTGGAGAATGTGGGAGGTAGTGAATATATAATAGAATTAATAGAATCTGTGGTCTCGCCTATAAATTTTGAAGAGCATGTAAAAATAATTAAGGACTACGCAATTCTAAGATCTGTAATACAGGCTTCTTCATCAACGGTTAGCGAGGCACTCTCGGCACCTGGTGATGTTAAAGAATTCCTCGATCGAGTAGAAGCAAAGTTTTTTAATCTCACACAATTTCGAACAAGTAGCGATTTCATGCACATAAGAGCTATTCTTACCAATGTTCATGATGAAATTGTTTCTTGGACTAAGGATCACACCTTCAAAAGCGGTCTACACTCAGGATACGATGATCTAGATGATTATCTTGCTGGCTTTCATCCGTCAGATTACATAATTATAGCAGGACGAACAAGCTGCGGGAAGACTGCCTTAGCGTTATCCCTTGCAAGAAAAATTGCTGTTCAGGCTGGTGAGAGAAAAAGAAAACCGGTTGCGATATTCAGCCTCGAGATGTCTGGCGAACAAGTAGCGATGCGAATATTATCTTCTGAAGCAAGAGTAAATTCGCATAAATTAAGAATGGGGAAACTAAGTCATGGGGATCTTAACGAAATCGCTCTAGCTGTCAAACGTCTTATTAAAGCTCCGATTTATATAGACGACTCACCTACTTTAACAGTTTTAGAGATGCGAGCAAAATCCAGAAGATTGGCTCGGCAAATCGATCTGGGTCTTATAATCGTGGATTATCTTCAACTTATTACAACCCCCGGACGTTTCGACAACCGACAAACAGAGGTTGCATCAATTTCCAGGTCACTTAAGGCTCTATCCAGAGAGTTGAAAATTCCAGTTATTGCATTATCACAGCTATCTCGACGAGTTGAGGATTCAAGGGATTTTAGACCAAAGTTGTCTCATCTAAGGGAATCCGGTGCTATCGAACAAGATGCGGATGTTGTTTTAATGATATACAGACCGGAAATCCATAATATTGATACTATCAAAGTTTACGGTAAGGAGATGAATTCTGAAGGTATATCAAACATTATTGTTGCAAAGCAACGAAACGGTCCTACAGGTGACGTCTTTTTGGCTTTTGATAAAGAAACTATTTCATTTGAACCGTTAGATATCATAGAACCTGTTCATTCGGAAAGTATAACCAACGATTTCGATCCAAATCTTGAAGGATTTTGAGGAAAATGGAAAAGCAAGAAATAGAAAAAATACTTTGGGAAGAATTAGAGGGACTTTTTTCCAGAGGTAAATTTGGACAAACAGACACTCAACTCGCGAGGAAATGGCTCGACAAGTTTGCATCTATGTGCATGGAGGCAGAGAATGCGGGAAGTTGACTATGCAAGACGACTATTTAAATATATCGATATGGATTCCCCTCCAGTAGATTTGAATTCCATTTTGACAAAACTAGGAGTTAAACTTTTCTTTGAGGATTTCGTAAAATTGGATGGATTAGCGCTCAAATCCCCAAAGGTTAGTATCATTGTAGTGAATCAAAACCTTCCCGAAACCCGAATGAGATTCACAATAGCCCATGAACTTGGTCACTTGATTATGCCTCATAGAAAAAGTTATTATGTGTGTATATCTAAGAAGAATAAATTAATGGAACGATCTGCCAACAAGTTTGCAGCTGAGCTTTTGATGCCTCAGCCAATGGTTACAACATTATGGAAGCAATATAAATCAAATAAGCAATATAGAGTTTCAATTGTAGCCCACATGTTATCCGTTTCCCGAAACGCATTGTATAACAGATTAAGAGTTTTAGAGCTAACTAATAAAAATTGACTCATCCTTTCTTTGATTTTAAAAACAACTTAATAGCCATAAGCAATTCCTCAGGTTCTTTTAAACCTATTATCTTAGTAATTATAACATATAATCCAATACCAATCAACATGTATGCACAAATTTGCCCTAACATCACAAACCTGAGCCACAGACTATGTGGTGCTGTTAATGGAAGATTTCTAACAATTAAATTAATTAAAAAATACATTATCGTCGACGCAAAAAAAGATTTCGCAATAACCGGAAATATTGGGCTAAAGGATATTTTAGTCATATTTCTTATCGATAAAAGCATAACAACATCCAATACAACAAATGCAATAACCGTAGTCGCAGCAAGTCCAGTAATTTGAAATTTCGAAGCCATAAATACATCTAATATCATCGCAAATGTCCATCCGTAAAAACCTATTCGAGCAAGCCCTTTTGAACCTTTCAATGCAAGCATAGTTCGCATTAGAAGCATGTATAAACCCTGAAATGCAATACCAAAAGCCAAAACTTGTGCTGCCAAACCGGTTACATTGGCTGCAGAAACAGTAAATTCACCCTGCTGAAGAAACAGATGCGTGATCCGAGAAATAACTACAGAAAAAACAAACGAAATCGGCAAATATGTATAGATCGCCAACCTGAGTGCTCTCAAAAAATGCAGCTCGAAAGTTTTTAAGTCATTAAGTGCATAGGAACGAGCGAGAGTTGGATGGACAATCAGCGAGATTGGTTGTGCCAAAAGATACATAACTGCTCCAACCAATTGTTGCGCCTGTGTTAAAGAGGTTATAACTCCAATTTGCATAATTGAGCCTAATGATCTTTCGAAAATCCTAAATGCTTGTTCCCAAAATGTGAAAATAAGTGTCGCACCGCCTTGCAGGAACAAGGCTTTAACCCAATGGATTTTATAATTTGGCAATGTGGGTTTGAGCATTTTTAATCGAGCTAAAACAGATATTATAAATAATAGCCCCAAAGAAGTTCCTATGAGGAACCCAACTCCTGCGGAATAAATTGACAGCTTTTTATGAAGTGCAACGATTATTGTTATCAATGTCATCGAAACTAATAGATTTGCAATTTCCAAGGGCACAAATTTGTTACGCATATACAAACCTGATGCAGCAATATAATAAATACCCATTATTAAATACGTCGGTAAAAGCAAATATGTTAAAATTGATAATGGTCCTATTGAGCTTAATCCCGGGAAAACAAATGCTAACCAGTGCTTTGCGGTTAGCATTAAAATCGAAATTATACAAAACCCAATAATCAAAAAGTCGATAATGTAAATAAACAGTAACCGACTGGAATAAGAACTACCTTTCTTAACATCTGCTTGGATTAGAATAGTTGTGGCTGTGGTTCTAATAGGTCCTATTCCAAGAAACAGACCTATTGTAGTAGCAATTTGTAATGCTAAATAGTATGAATCAGTCAAAGTCGAAGCACCAAAGTATCTTGCCACCAATAGAGTTTTAATCAGTCCAAGCGTTCTCCCCAAAGTTCTAACCGCAACAATACCTGAAAGTGAACCTATTGATCGACTTGCTGTCCTTTTTGGATTTGATTGTTCTTTTCCCATTGATTTGAAACCAAAGCCAGAAAAATACATACAGTTATTATTGTGGATTTTGAATAAAATGGGTGTGATACTGTATATCCCGCTCCCAATGCCATAATAAATATGATTGGTGCTATCAAGATTCCAGCTTTTATTAAGTCTGATTTAATATATTTAACTTTTTCAAATTGTTTAATCGCTAACACAATACCCATAAAATAAAAGCTCAAGAGAGAGACAAATCCCAAAATCCCCATTTTAGAGAGAATAACTCCATAGAAATTGTCAACGAAAAACATTTTACTTGTAGTAAGGTAATATGTACCAAATCCATGTCCGAGCCAAATATTTTGACGGAAATATTTCATCGCTTCAATCATCTGCAGTTTTCTACTATTTAATGCTGGGTCGGCTGATAAAGCCTTAAACGATTCTGCTCGGACAAAAAATATTCTTAGAAGTAATTTTAATCTTTCATCAGGGAAAAGAAAAAGCATAATAAAGGCAGCTAATGCTATTCCTACACAAACATAAATCAATCCTTTCATAAAAAATTTCAATCGAGTTCCCTTTGGTTGCATAATACTTACAACACATACAACATAGAATGCAAAGATTATACACGCAACAACCGGTGTTCGGGATCGTGAGACGGTTAAAAAAAGCAGACAAACACTTGCTATAATTATCCAAAATCTTTTCTTCGAAATCATACTCATCAAAAACGAAAATGCGAATAAATAGGAAATAGCTTGTAAGTGATAACCCCAATCCAGAAACGCACCATACTCAATAACAATTGCTCTAGAACCGGTTATGACAAAATTTATTAAGTATGATATGATATGCGCTGTTAAGAAAACAACCCAAACAGTTATCGTTCTTTCGATCCATTTATCGTCTTTGAAAATCAGAAGAGAAAGGAAAATTGCCCATACATAGTACATGGGTCCTCTGAAAAGATCAGTCCGAAATGCCTTGCTGAAAGATAGGTCATTAGTAGGATAATTTAATATTCCAACTATAGCTGAAATAACAACAAAAAAAAGAAGTATTAGTATAAGAATTTCTATTGGTCCAAATTTTTTGACTTGAATCGAACGTTTGTAAAAAAGAAAAGACAAGACGAATGAACCTAAAAAAATCAAAAAAGCAATCTCTGTATACGAAACAAAAACACCCATAACTCTGACACCAGAGACAACTTTTAAAAAAACAAGCTGAGCAATAAAGAATAATGCAATATATTCATACGGTATAAAGATAATCGATAAAACACCTGTCAATGCAACAGCTAAAAGAATTAGAAGGAACTTCATCTTAATAAATAAATAGATAATTGCAACCATCCCACATAGAAGCAATATAGC
>CAZLTJ010000031.1:0-21861 GCA_964562425.1 uncultured bacterium | reverse complement strand
GTTGAGTCTAATCATAATGCCACAGCGCATCTGTTGAAAACCTAGGAAAATACAAAATTTGGAATGAACTAAAGGATAAAATACTTTCCACTAAAGAGTTTAGATTCGAGCACGAGTTGATGGAAGATCACAGAAGAATTTGGGATCAGGCAAATAAATTAATGAAAAAGCCCTTTTTTGATCTTAATAGTTTTAATGAAGTAATCACCAAAAAAGTGATTATTGGACCTGTCCTTGAGCTTCTCGGATGGCGAATTGAAAAAGGTGAAATGTTTATGGAATTCCCCGTCAAAGCTGACAAAGGCACAATCAGCATAGATTATGCGCTTATACTTAATGGCGAACCAAAGGTTATTGTCGAATGTAAATCACTTAAGACAAACTTAACGGATAAGGATTCCAAACAAGTCATGAAATATGCCTTTTTTGCTGGAATATCTTGGGGAATACTCACAAATGGTCAAATTTGGATTATAAGTAATCCCTATTTTAAGAGGGAATTTTTTAGGTTTGATCTTTCTAAACCCGAAAAATCCATATCTAACATTAAACTCTTAACAAGAGAATCGTTAGAAGCAGGCGAATTGCAGGATAACTTTGAGGATGAATACACTGCCCAAATAATTAATCGATTTCTAAATGAAAACAAAAATACATTAGTAGATGAAATCCATAAGCAAGATAAAAGACTAAATACAGATACAATTGCAAGACTATGGGGAAAGATAAAGATTACAACAGAAAAAGAACCTTCAGTAATACCAAAAACTACAGAAGAAGTTAATGCAAAAAGCAAAATAGTTTTTCCAATAGACATATACGCCACATATAAGGGTCAACGTTTTGAAGCCAAGTTGCTGCAGAACAGAAAGATATTATATGAAGGTAAAGAGCATAATTCACCGAGTGGTGCTGCAAAATCTATCACTGGGGCAGCAGTTGATGGTTGGCACTTTTGGAAACTTACAGTTAGTAATGAGAAAATATTTACAATCAGAGATCTAGTGACTATAAGTCATACACCAAATCTCGATAGATTGGATGAAAATAAATTGAAAATAATAGAAATAATAGAAAATAGTTTAAAAGAAAATGATCCTCAAATTACATCGAAGAAATTTGGGCTGTATCACATAGGAATAGGGCGTTATGTAATAAGTCAAGAAAGATGGGTATGGTTTATAGTTTTTTATCCTTGGAATGGAAACAAATGTAAAATCTTTATACGTTATCCATATAGAAAACTCATCAAACCTAACCAGTTAATCAGTAACAAAAGGTCTTATATTTGGCAGGATGAAACTTTATTTGCCAACCTTGAGACTCCAGAACATGCAAAAGCAATTCTTTCCGAGGTTAGGGCAGCATATGAATATTTCAGATCCAAATACTCGTTAAGTGAAGATGAATAATAACATAAGCTATCTTAATTACCGAGTTTCCCTAATCAAATTCATTCATGATTACACCTTGCAACTGTGAACTTTTAACAGTCCTTGATAATCTCTCATTAGATTTAAAGATTTTTCCCAAAATTAGTTGTTAATTTTCCTAACTACATTAAAATTGATAACTATTCTTAAGAATACGCTTTTACCCAGAGGAACCTATGGCCCTGAGATTTTACGACACATTGTCCAAAAAACTTAAAGTTTTCACATCGCTAACACCGGGTAAGGTCAGGATGTATACTTGCGGTCCCACAGTTTACAATTACGCACATATTGGTAATTTCCGCACATACATCTTTGAAGATTTGCTGCGAAGATATTTGAAATTCAAAGGATTTGAAGTCACTCAAGTAATGAACCTAACCGATGTTGAGGATAAAGTTATAAAAGCAGTTATGGAAACTGGGATGCCATTAGCAGAATTAAGCCAAAAATATATCGATGCCTTTTTCGAGGACCTCGATACACTTGGAATAGAACACGCTGAAGTTTATCCTAAAGCCACAGAGCATATCGATGAAATTGTCAAATTAATACAAAAGCTTATGGATAAAGGATTTGCTTATCGAAGTGATGATGGATCAATCTATTATTCAATCGGCAAATTCCCAGAATACGGTAAACTTTCCGGCAAAAAACCTGAAGATCTAATCCCGGGAGCAAGAGTTAGTCATGACGAATATGATAAGGAGCAATGGGCTGATTTCGCTCTTTGGAAAGCTTGGGACACAGATGATGGCGATATTTACTGGGAAACTGAGTTGGGTAAAGGACGTCCCGGTTGGCATATCGAATGTTCAGCGATGTCTATGAAATATCTCGGTGAGACGTTCGATATACATACCGGTGGTGAAGATAATATTTTCCCACACCATGAAAACGAAATTGCTCAGTCGGAAGCTGCTACAGAGAAAATATTCGTTAAATACTGGTTACATTCAAGGCACCTTATGATTGATGGGAAAAAGATGTCAAAATCCTTTGGAAATTTTTACACCTTAAGAGATATTCTCAATAAAGGATATACCCCAATGTCAATCCGTTATCTGTTAATCTCGACTCATTATAGACAGCAGTTGAATTTAACATTCAAAGGTCTCGATGCAGCTAAAACCTCGATCGAAAGGCTTTCAGAATTCAGAAGCATGCTATCTGAATATGCACACAAGGGAATAACAGGAACCGATCGAACCCTTACAAATATCCTTAATGAAGGACTCAGAAAATTCGAAGAAGCTTTGGATGATGATCTAAATATTTCTCCTGCATTAGGAGTAATTTTTGATATGGTTAGATATATTAATCGATTTGCAGCTTCGAACGGTTTGTCAAAATTAGATGCAGAATATGGGTTGAAAATCGTAAAGAGGATAAATTCCGTCTTGGGTGTTTTAAAGGATACAACCAAAGAGCTTCCACAAGAAATACAGAAATTAATAGATGAACGCGAACAAGCTCGAAAAAACAAGGACTGGAAAACAGCTGATGAAATTCGCAATAAACTTCTGAATATGGGCTTGCAAATCAAAGATACTCCAGAAGGTCCTAAGTGGTTATTGAAGGAATAAATCTATCCACTCTTTGTATTATGTTAAGTAGTCCATTTCAAAGAACGGGAGTTAATAATGTTAGATATAAAATTCATAGTTGAAAATCCTCAACTTGTAAAGAATGCATGCAAAGTTAAAAATGAACCAGATTATGTTGACGAAATAATAGAATTGCAGGAAAAACGACGAATGATCGTTGCTCAACGTGACAATTTTCGTAGCAAGCTTAATGATCTCTCAAAAGAAATATCTCGACTTGCTCAGCAAAAAGAAGATTTAACAGAAATTAAAGTACAAGCAAAGGAAATTTCTGATAAGGTTAAAGTTCTTGAAAATGAATTAAAAGTAATTGAAGAGAAAAGAGACTTACTGCTACTCAAAGTTCCTAATATTCCGCATGAAACTGTACCTGAGGGTACCTCCGATAAAGATAATGTTATCATACGTCAATGGGGAGTTCAGATGCAGTGTGATTTCAAAGTAAAAGATCATCTTCAATTAAATGAGATGCTTAATCTATTCGATCCACCAACGGGAGCAAAGCTAACTGGATCTTTCTTTCCCCTTTATACCGACAGAGGAGCAAGACTTGTTCGTGCTTTAATAAATCTAATGCTAGATCACCATACCCACGATGGCAAATATATCGAAATATTACCACCAATATTAGCAAATACAGACTCGCTAATAGGTTCTGCACAATTGCCAAAGCTTGAAGATGACATGTATAAATTGAATAGAGAGGAATATTTTCTCATACCAACTGGCGAGGTTCCACTCATAAATATGCATAGAAATGAGATACTAAAGGAAAGTGACTTGCCTATCCATTATTGTGCATATACTCCTTGCTTCAGACGAGAAGCTGGGTCATATGGGAAAGATGCAAAAGGCTTAATACGTCTTCATCAGTTTAACAAGGTTGAACTTGTGAAATTTGTCCATCCGGATAACTCATGGGAAGCTTTAGAGGAACTTTTAGAGGACATAGAAAAAATATTGCAATTATTAGGACTGTTCTATCGAATCAATCTGCTATGCACAGCCGATTTAACTTTCGCCTCTGCAAAAACCTATGACCTTGAAGTTTGGGCTCCCGGAACTGGCAAATGGCTTGAAGTCAGCTCTGTTTCTAATACAACCGATTTTCAGGCAAGAAGAATGAATACTCGCTTTCGTCCAATAAATGGAGGAAAACCGCAATATGTTCACACACTCAATGGTAGTGGGACAGCAATACCAAGAATTATCATTGCAATTCTGGAAAATTATCAAAATAATGATGGTTCTATCGACATTCCAGATACATTGCAGAAATACTATGGGGATAAGCTAATAGAAATACAGTAATTTTCGTAAGTATATACGATAAACTAAAGCTAATAAAATCAAGCTCGATAATTTTTCATTATTGTAGAAGAGTCGAGAAACTTTAAAAACACGTTTTAAATCAATATTACCCTCTTTGCACCCAGCTTTGCCAATTTATCAGCTTCCTTGTTAAATTCTCGAGATATATAAATCATCTTCGTTCGCTGAAAATTCGAGAGTAGATTCAAAACTTTCTTGAATAAAGGTTTAAGATTTGGGCTTTTAACTTTATACTGTCCATTTATTTGTCGGACAACTAACTGACTGTCAGATCTAATCTCGATATCCTGTAAACCTATATTAGCTGCTTTCTCTAATGCTATAATTATTGCTAAATATTCAGCTTCATTATTCGACGCAATACCCAACGATTCTGAAATTCTATATACAATATTACCTTTTGGATCAACAATAATAGCACCTGCTCCCGCAGGACCAGGATTTCCTAATGCTGCACCATCTGTATAAATTATATAACTATCCAAAGATGTAATCTTCACTTAGATATTAAAAATTGCTTAAATAAAAACTTTAAACTCTTATATGATTTCTTATCTGCAGAAATTAAAAACTCTCAACAGGCATCCTGTTTAATTCCTCAAGGTCAACTAAAACTCTACCGCAGTTTTCACACACAACCAACAGTCCAGCTCTTATATCTTGAATTTTCTGTGGTGGCAAAGCCTGCATACATCCTCCACATGCTCGATCAACGATACCCACTATTGCAACACCCTGTCTCCCTTCACGAATTTGTTCATACCGTCTGACCATTCTCTTTGATATTCGGTCTGCAATTTTGTTACGTTCCATACAAATTTTTTCAATAATTGAATCTATTTCTCCAGCACTCTTCGTTATCTCTGCTATTCGTTTTGAATTTTCAACTTTAATTCCTGAAGAAGTTTTTTTGAGTCCAGAAACATCGTTTTCAAGTTTATCAGCTTCATCCATCAGCGTAAGTAGGTTATCCTCAATTTCTCCAATCATCTCCTTATGAGTAATTATTTCAGATTGAACAGCATCATATTCCTTGTTAGTTGACACTTTTCTCATTTTCTCGTGCGATTTCTCGAGTCCATCCTTATGTTTATCCACAGCAATTTCAAGTTGCTGAATTTCTTTTTTAACTTCCATAAATCTTTCTCTTTTTTCTATATATTCTGATTTAACATTTTCAATTTGCGTTTTCAATTTCATCAATAGACCTGGGAAGAAATCCTTTCTCATCTCAAGTTCAAGAAGTTGGCTGTCATGCTCCTGAACTAGAAGAAGTAGTTTTAACATTTGTTTGGTACTTAACTTGTTTTCGGTCATAAACTGATCCTTTCTGTTTCAATTAGATACTCAAGAACGGAGATTTATCTGATTGTGAAATCTCAACCAAACCATGTTCTTTAGCTTGTGAGAAAAATCCCATTACTAAATCCTTAATATACGGCAACACACTCCACTTGCTGGCAAAGATTCCTATCGCTACAACACCAATTCCTAAATCCGATAGCTTAAGAGCAGAACGATATCCAAGTTCTCCAACCAAATAAGCGTCAGGATATAATTCACAAACTTGATCTACAAATATATCACCATTTCCAGTCCAGATTGCAATCTTCTGAATAAATGTCTTCGGGGTAGGAACGATTTTTACCAAGCCTGAAGGTAATTTTTCTATACACTTTAATGCCAAGTCATTAATCCTTAAAGGATAAGGAAGTTCACCAATTACTCCATACCCATCACCAATACTAGAATCCTCAAGACGATAAATGTCAAAAGCAGGTTCCTCATATGGATGATATAACCTAATGGATTCTATTGTCTCTTGAAGAATATGCTCCGGAACAATTACTTCAAACCTATATTCTTTAACCTTCTCAAGCTTTCCAACATCGCCAATATATGGATCACTGTCTTGTAAAGGCATAAAAGTACCCTCACCTGGAGCAGAAAAACTAGCATGACTATATTTACCTATCTTCCCTACACCTAAAGATAAAATTGCAGTTCTAAATTTTTCGAAAGAATCATAGGGAATAAACACTACGATTTTATAAATTTTTTCATGTGTTTCATGTATTATTGAGCCTTCTATCTCCATTCCCAACTTCTTCGCTAAGATTCTTGAAATACTTTCATGCCCAAATTCAAGATTAGATGAAATTACATAAACGGGTAAACTGTTTTTTATCGCCTGAAAAATTATTCTGTGATCAGGTGAGTTAGGTACAAATCCCGAGGGAATGTTTCTAAACAGCGGTATATGAACAATAAGAAAATTGTAATGCTCACTCACAGCTTCGTTAACGACCGCTTCACTCATTGAAAGAGCAATTAATATCTTCGAAACATTTGTAGAAGGTTCACCACATAAAAGGCCAGCAAAATCATTTGGTAAAGCCGATTGAACTGGATATCGATCCTCAATTTTCTTAACTATCTCAGAAATTTTCATAAGCTCTAATTAAAATACACTTTTTCAAATATTATACCACTAAAACGAAACTATTTTAGAAGTTTTTCTTATTATCTAAAATCCTTTCACAGAACAAATAATTCCAATCGCTAATTCTTAATACTCCCCAAAAAAAAATACACCGTTTATAATTCGGTGTATCATAAGTCTAAATAGTATATGGGCGATAGTGGACTTGAACCACTGCCCTCTTGCATGTGAGGCAAGCACTCTACCATCTGAGCTAATCGCCCCCTTTCGAATTTAAATGTAAAAACATTGGACCCAACAGGACTCGAACCTGTGACCAAATGATTATGAGTCATTTGCTCTACCAACTGAGCTATGGGTCCGTTTATAATTTAGATTTGCTGCTTCATTTGTCAAGTTTGAATATTATTGTTCATAGACCTGGTCACTAAAAAAAATCAAAAAAACTATAGCAAAAATAATGATACTTGCAAATAATGTTTATATATGTATATTTAGAATATGTTCAGGAAAATTCTACAGGTCATCCTCGCAACATTGTGTCTTAGCGTTAGTTGTGCGAGTCCACTAGGTCTTTTTGTAGATTGGGCAACTTTCCGCGGAGACAGGAAAGACATGGCTTGGTTAGAGTTATATATAAAACTTGACAGACATAAATTTCAAATTGATAAACTTCCCGATCAGCAACTTTTTACTGGAACTCTTTATATTAATATCACCATTGATGATAAAAATTTAAAGCAAATAGAATCACGTTCATTCGATGTGCCTTTTACAATACAAGCAAATGAACCAATTAAAAAGAGTTACAGATTCCTTAATTTACAACAATTTGAACTTCCAGCAGGAACTTACCTTATTAAAGTCGTAACAAAAGACCTTATTGCAGACAAACAAGATACCACCTCATTCTACGTAGATCTACCGAACATGTGGGACAATGAGTATGAAGCCTCAGATATTATGTTAGCTGTGACATCCGAGGAAATAGAAAAGGAAAGCCAGTTTAGAAAATTTGGTAGAAAAATGTTGCCAATACCTGATAGAATATTTGATCTAAACTTCCCCATAGCTTATTATTACATAGAATTTTATATGCCTGACAAGGAAAATGATTATAGGATATCGGCAAAAATAATGTCTAACAACATGATATTCGAAGACTTAGGAATACGCTGGGTAACATCATCGAAATTTTTAGTTTACAGCAATGCTTTCAACATAAATAATCTCCCCAATGAAGAATACACACTAGTTCTCGAACTTAGTGACACAAACTATAATACACTTGTTTCTTCAAGTACTAAATTCTGGGTCGCCAATACACCTTCACTTCTGGAAGGAGCTCCTTCCAAAGAAATAATTGATGAAATGCACGATATACTTTACTACATTGCAAAACCAGATGAATTAGAATTATTTAACAAACTTGATCCTGCTGGGAAACTTCAATTCTGGCGGAAGTTCTGGGCTGAGAAAGATCCTGATCCATTAACCTTAGAAAATGAATTTTTTGAAGAATATATAACCCGTTGGGAATACGCTAACAAAACGTTTGCCCAAGGTTCCAATACTGCGGGTTGCAATACAGATCAAGGTAGGATCTACACCGTTTATGGTCCACCAGACAATATTGATAATAGCGGATTAGAAATTTCTTCTTATAGTTGGCAGATATGGTATTATTTTCAAAAAAACTACCATTTTGTTTTTGGTGATATTTCTGGCACAAGTCATATGAAATTATTACATTCCAATGTTACTGGTGAATATCAGGATCCCAACTGGCGAGATAAACTGGAAAGTTCTCATATACCAATTATGCAATCAAATTAAGGGATAAAATATGGTAGATATATATACAAATTTACGCGAAAAGATGGAGGAATCTCCAGATTCTCTGGTTTTTGCCAGATTAGCAGAACTAATATATCTAACAGGAAAGAAAAAGGCATCATTCGCTATTTTAGAAAAAGGTATTTTCAGGTTTCCAAAATATACAACAGGTCATCTCATTATGGGAAAACTATTACAACGAGAAGAAAACCTTGACAAAGCGTATAAATCCCTTTTAAAAGCACTGGAATTAGAACCACATAATTTAGGTGCGCTTTTTGAAATGGCAAAAATTGCTTTTAAAAAAGAAAATTATACTCTGTTTCTTAGTCATATACTCCAAGTGTTAACTCTCAATCCATTCAACGAAAGAGCAATTGATTTACTTAAGCAGGGATGGCCAAAAATTTCAGAAAAGGATAAAAATATAGCAAATAGATTACTTGAAATAAAAGTTATTAAATCCTTCACTCCTGAATCCACAGAACTAACAGTTCCTGATGAAGAAACGCCTTTGGAAAAAGTTATTGCTAAAGAGGCTCCAATTCAAGATTTAATCGAAATCCCAAGTTCAGAATCCACAGAAGAGATTCCAGTTTTGGAATTTAGAAGTTCCGAAGGCGAAATAAGGACTTTTGAAAGTGAATCGGAAATTATAGAACCTGAAATGATTGAAATATTAACAGATGAAACTGAAATAAAACCCAGCGAAGAATCATCACCTGAGGATAAAGATAAATCCGAATATATTGAGAAAAAAAGTGAAGGCTTAAGCATTGATCGAACAGATAATACTAAAATTGCTACAACAGAAGGAGCTGATGCAAGGTTACTCCAAAAAGAAGAAGTTATAATAAAAGCTTCAGAAACTTCTCAGAAGAAAGTATTTGAGATTTTAGAATCTGAAGATTTTGATATTGCCAAAAGCAAAGATTCGCACAAGGATTCTGAGGAACCTGAGAAAATTTCCTCTGAAGGTAACATCCATGAAGTTTCAATAAAGAAGCAAGAAAAAGAACAAACCAAGGTAACTCATGAAATAGAATCCGGAATAATACCATTAGAGGGTCTTTCTGAGTATTTCAGTGCAAAAGAAGCTGAACAATCAACCCCTGAAAAAGAAGATGACGAATCGTTAGTTATGTTTATCGGCGACAAGGATATTCCGCTCGACGAATCTATTGATATCAAAGGATTTCATGACGAAGATGTTCTAAAAGATCTTCCAGGTGGCTCAGAAACAAAGGAATCAAATCTTCAAGCCGATGAAATATTAGGAATAGAACGATTACAACCTCAGGAAACCGAAGAACTCTTGCTCGAAGAAATCGATGGTCTAACTCAACTCGATGAATATACTCCAACAACAGAACCAGAACCTTCAAAAGATTCAGGAATAATTGATCATTTTGGGAAAAGCTTGGAACAAAACCATGGATCGGATTTAATCGTTTCAGATACTTATGCAAATCCAAAAACAGCTGAAGAATTTGCAAGACAAGGACATTTCCCAGAAGCTATTCAAATTTACAAGCTACTACTCGATGATCCTAAACTTCCTTCTGCAGATAGAAGCAGGATTGAAAATCGAATAAAGGAATTACAAACTCTTTACGGAGAGGAAGGTTAGTTGTAATTCCTTTCGTATTTACTCGCAAGTTCATTTATCTGATCAATCATTTCTTTGTATACTTCCGGTCTAAACCTTTTTAGAAAATCAAAGACATCATATAATTTTAAATGTGTATCAAAACATGGACCTTTAGGTCGATCTAACAGTATTCCGAATACTGGAATAGGATAAACATCCACCATGCCTTCAGCTAAATCTCTTGGGCAAGCAACAGCAAGTATCATTGTTGGATTTGCCTCTTTAACCACCCTTCTTGCAATAGTTCCGCCTGTAGCAACATATACATAAATATCGTTTTTATGATGCATAGCCACTAAAGCTCCTAAAGGACACAATCCGCATTGCTTGCAGTTCTCTATAGACCAGGTTATTTTCCATGGGCATTTATGGTTTTGGAGACAATGAGGTAATAGGATTAACAGTCTTTTAGCACTGAACCTTCCTTTCTCTATTTGTGCCAAGAAAAGTTTATTTGAAACAGCAATAAAACTCTCCCTTAATCTGTCCTTTTCAATTTTGAATATCCTCGTGCCTATCATGAACACAATAGGCGGAAGAACAAGCATTGTAACTTGCTTTTTTCCATGAGGATACAAAAGGTCTAAACCTGTAATAGATGTCATTGTTATTAGAAATAATCCTCCACTGGGAATAAAAAACAAAATTGCTAAAATAATTGCAAAAGCATATACTATTGATGTTGAAATTTGGAGAATCCTTGGAACAGAAAGGTAATATATTCCTACTAGAAAAAGACCTAATATAAAGCATGAAAACCAAGAAAGTATAAGAAAAGGTGCAATTCCCCATGGTCGTTTAATGTTGTTATTGTATTTTATTTTTTGGACTCTTTGGATTTCATTGTTTTGAATTTCTATATCTTCTTTTGACAAATAATTTCCTCCATATATTCTTTAATATAATTTTAGATAAATGAAAACCTCTAGGACCAGCAAGAATAATCCCTATTCCTGACATTCCCCATGTAATCCCATAAAGAACCATTGCCCATAAAAAGTATATAGTTCTACCGAATCTCGTCGTTAAATATGCTGCTATAATAAAGCCCAACCAACCCATGGGTGGATTTATGACAAGTAAAATAACCCCAATACTGAAAGCGATTTTACTTCTTCGAATTCGATGAATAATATTATCTATATATCTTTTCATTAGTAAACAATTATAAATATCAAAAGAAATATTGTATTAATAAGTAACAACGACCTCCACTTCCACTCCCTCAAAGGATTCCTCATTTCTGCATATTCCACCAGAGCATGAGAATCCACCAGGTCGTTTTCCTAAACCGATTCTTAGTCGTACGCTTTCAAAAAAATCTAGATCAGTAAAGGCTCTAATCATGCTCTCTTCGTTGATAATCCCACCTTCAATACCCATAGTTCCAAATCCTGTATAGCTAAATGATATCAAGAAAAACATATTTTTTCTCAAATCCACTTTCTGACCCTCAGCAATTGCAGTGAAAGATATCGGTGAAAGAGCCGGTTTAAAAGTGGCGTCAACAATACCTGTCATAAAAGTACTATCCTTATCCTTCAGGTATTCCATTCCCAATTTACCTAAAAAATTATATCCTTGTCTTTCAATTTCAATCCAAACCTGATCGAAAGGATATTCTTTGTCGTGATTACTTGAATGGGAATAAAATATTTCACCGGCAATACTTGAAATCTTTCCACTTAAAGCAGCTGAATATCCAATTTCATCGTCTAAGTCAACTCCTTTAATTCGCATACTGGTAAGAATATACGGCGGATAACGATAGAGAGTTGGTGGGTTACTATATTGTGCCTTACCCATACCGAAATCAGAGTAATTTTTATACTCCCCAGTTATTGAAAAAGTATATAGTAATATACTACTGGAGGCATAATAAGCAGTACCCTTGGGAATATCCGGATTTTCTGAATGTTTGTAACCAGCCTCAACCCAAAATGAAATCCAACTCAAATCTCCAGAAGTAAAAGCACCAAACATATCTTGGCTAGATGATTCCGAGGGTTTTATTTTTGCATATTCTTGCCCTAACATAAAATTCCAGGGTGTAAATACAATTTGCCCACCTCTAACTATAGCTCGATTATCCCATTTAGCAATTCCATTAAAACCTGTAACTTCAATATATGGCATTCTCAACTTTAAGAAAGCTCCATCGCAATGATGATCAATGTTTAAATCGTGTCTTTGATAAAGATCTAGAAGGATACCATGACCTAATACAGCTGTAAAACTTCCCGCAACCAATTCAAGGTTTTGGGTGTAAAATGAAAACCAATAGCTTTCTATCTCGGAAGAAATAATTGCAGAATCTCTATCCGAGAAAACCTTTGAAGGTTCTTGAGCCAGATATTGAAGACCAGCAGCAAACTTACTCCAATCTATTCGCATAAAAAGCCTATCCTGAAAATAGGAATGTCCTTCCCATGCTCCTCTGTATTCCAACCAATTCCTAACTCCAACGTCTTGAGCTTGAATAATACATATAACGATAAGTCCTGTGAAAAAAATCGTCCTCCTCAGAAACATTAATAACTCCCAGAAAAATCTATTTTTCAATATAGTTTAACTAATTCCACTAATTCCAGTATATTGTAAAAATCATTCAAAGTGATTGTAGCAGTTCCATCTGTAAGAGTTGATGCTGTACCAGCGGCAACACCTCTTCGAAAAACTTCATCGATAGGTAAGTTCTCCTCCAGTCCAATAACCATCGCTGCAATTGTACTATCTCCAGCACCTACGGTGTTCATAGCTTGTAATTTCGGAGGTTTCACCTGATAAATATTATCACCCGATAAACCTAAAATACCTTCTTCCCCCATAGAAAGCACCACAATCTCAGAATATTTTAGAATTTCTTGTGAAGCTGCGATCGCATCTTGCAAAGTCTTGATATCCTTTCCAACATATTGGCTAAGTTCAGATTTGTTTGGTTTGACCATATATGGAGTTGCCAAAAGCCCCTTTTTGAAAGGTTCACCATATGAATCGAAAATAACTCTTGCTCCTTGTTGCTCAAAAATCAGAATAAGCTGTTGATAAACCACAGGATTAACTCCTTTTGGAAGACTCCCCGAAATAACTGCAAATTCTGGTTTGGGCTTAAGTGTACGGCATTTATTGAAAAGAGTGGTGATTTCATTAGGTTCAATATTATTCCCAGGGAAATTAAGCCTGTATTCCTTACCAGTTTTAAGGCTGTGAACAATAACATTAACTCTTGTATTGCTTCTTGTATGAACCATATTGCATACAATTCCATCATTAATGAGAAGTCCTTCCATTTCCATCCCAATGTATCCACCTAAAAATCCCATTGCAATGCTTTCGCCACCCAATTGCTTTATGACTCTTGAAACATTAATACCTTTTCCACCGGGGAATCGAACTTCATTCAATGTAGGAATGCTTTCACGCTCTATCATTTCTTTTACATAGACCGTTCTGTCTAATGCCGGATTTAATGTCATCGTATAAATCATTATGTCCTTTCAAGCAATGTCATTCATATCATCAAAAACATTATAATCATCTTCCTCTGCATCCGGATTATAAGGTGATATCGATTCGGATTTCTTTATTCTAATTCTCAATAGCACCCATAAACCATATGTAAAAGGTAATATAAAAAAGGCAATGAGCATACCAATATTATAACCGAAAATAATTGGAGACATGAGAATAAAGTTAAAAGTACCATGAGCTAAAGCAGCAAAAAGCAAACCTGTAATCGCTAATCTTCGAGCAATTTTGGGGTGATTTTTCCCTCGTGCAAGTCCATATCCCCACATTGAAGAAAATAGAATGTGTCCTAAGGTCGAGAGTGGACCTCTCAATAATATTACTTGGGTGCCATATTGATTCATATACATAAAATTTTCCAACGAAGCAAATCCCAATGCTGCGGCAGAAGAATAGACAATTCCATCAACTGGTTCATCAAATTCCTTTGCATAATATACAGCAAAAAGAACAACACCAAATTTCATAAATTCCTCTACCAATCCCGTAACGAAATATGCTGTTCCAACAGCTTCGAAAATTGAACTGATTCTGCCCGTAAATCCAAATAAATCTTTAATACCTATTTCAATAAGCATGGTTGGAATAAAAATTACAAATCCACAGAAAAAGACCATTATAACGGTTTTTATCGGTTCAGGCTCGAATTTATCACTTCTATAAACATAATACATCCAAAGTATTCCTGGGAGTAAAGACAATATAAAATTTAGAAAGCACATGAATAACCTTTCGATATATTTTGCATAAGCTATGTTTAAACAATTATCTGCAAGTGTAAAGGAAAGATTACTTCAAAAACTAAAGTGTGTAAAATAAGTTTTCATATCTCAAATGCTTGCTTAAGGTATAAAAATTTAACAAAGCCTATTATCTCTTCCTCTTAGAACCCAAGCTGTAGCACTCTCAATGTATACAGGAATAATTTCACCATTCTCTAAACTCTTATGTGTTCCGATTAAAACATTTCTTCCTGATGGTGCAGTACCTTTGAAAAGCAAAGGATCTTTTTTATCGATACCTTTTACAAGCACTTGTTGGACTGTGCCAATTAATTCTTGTGAATACGTTTCTGCAAGTTTAATACTAAGATCGATAATCTGTTGTAATCGCTCGATTTTTGTTTTCTCTGGTACATCATCTTCAATAGAAGCAGCATAGGTTCCTGGTCGAACAGAATACCTAAATGAAAATGAACCAGCAAATTTCACAGCTCTCATAGTTTCAAGTGTTACTTTAAAATCCTGCTCCGTCTCACCTGGAAATCCTATAATGATATCTGTTGATATTGCTGTATTGGGAAAACGTTGATAAATATTTTCTATCATTTTCATATAGTGTTTCAAATCGTATTTTCTGTTCATTGCAGAAAGTATTTTGTCACTTCCGCTTTGAAGTGGAAGATGAAATGCTGGTGGAATGATATCGGAATATTCCTTAACGATATCAAGAATTTCATCAGAAAAATCCTTTGGATGATTTGTAACAAATCGAAGTCTCTTAACTTCATTAATTGTCATAATAGACCTTAATAGGTTATGAAAATAGATATTCCCATATTTATATGAATTTACATTTTGCCCTAAAAGAATAATTTCTTTAATACCCCGATTAATATTTTGTTGAATTTCTGAGAGGATTTCTCTTTCTGGTTTGCTTCTCTCCCTCCCTCTAACATACGGAACGATACAATACGAGCAAAAATTGTTACATCCTCGCATTATTGTTACAAAAGAACTTACTTGATTCTTGGGAATAAATGCTGACATATGTAAACCTAAAAATTCGTTGTTTACATTTGTATAAGTTGCTGATTCCAAGACCCCCGAAGCTATATCGGCAATTACATCAACTTGATCAGTTCCAACAACGAAATCAATACCGGGAAGAATTTCGAAAAGTTTTGCTCCTAACTTCTGAGCCACACAACCCATTATTCCTATCTGTATATTGCTGCGTTTCTTTTTCAAACCTATTAATGTTTTGAGTCTCCCAAGAGCTCTATTTTCTGCATGCAATCGAACAGCACAAGTGTTAACTATAATTAACTCAGCCATCTCAGGTTTCTCTACCCAATAATGACCTTCTTTATTAAGTTGCTGCTTTAATGTTAATGAATCATATTTATTCATCTGGCAACCGTAGTTTATTATGTGAAACTTTTTTTTCATATATACACTTAAAAAATAATTTACTCGTCGCATTGTTCAAGATGTAATTTAAAAGGCTGCCTTAATTTTCTAAGACCGCCTGTAAAAAGCAAAAATTCATTTTAAAAAAAAAAATGGAATTGAAAATCAAAAAATACTTCTTAAAAGCATATATTATTTCTTGTTACTTACTGGCTTTTTCTTTGACTTTATCTTTAATCTCTAACCATGCACTCATAGCCCGAACACGGAGACTAACAAAATCGCCATTATTATTAACAACTATCGTTTGCCGGGGATAAAACTCTTTGAAAAGCTCCTCTTGTACATCAATTCTTATGTTACTATCTTCCGGTGTCAACCCTCTTTGTCGAACTAATCTATTTAATCTTTGCCATTTTGGTGCTTCAATCAAAATGACAATATCCATGGCTTTAACAATATCCCATTTGGGGAAAAGAGCAGCATCGATAACTACAATACCCGGAAAGCGATTTTCTTGAAGTTCAGCGATAACTTCTCGTATTTCTGAGACAATTCTCTTGCTCATTATTTTATTGATTGCTTCTAAATTATCCGAACTACTAAAAACCTTCGCAGCAAGTTCATCTCGTATAACTTCATTATCATCATCAAGAATATCTTCTCCAAACTCCTTAATTAACTGTTTTTTAATTTCAGAGTCTTTTAAAAGCTCATGGCCAATTTTATCCGCATCGATAAGAAAAGCTCCCATTTCTTTATACATCCTAGCAACGCAAGTTTTACCGGAAGCGATTTGACCTGTAATTCCAACAAGATACATTTTATCTCTTTCTTTGAATTTGTAATTTAAGATTTTGAATTTATAAGTCAACAAAATATGATTTATTACTTAAGATTTGTGTCCCAACAACGGTTTATAAGGATTAAAAGTCTAAAAAGTTCTTGCACATTTCTCAACTACCTAATAACTTGAAATTTATCTTAGCGCAATTTCACTATAAGGAGCAGAGTTGGACGAAAAGTATTTCGTTTCTTCTTCACCTCATATAAGAAGCAGCGTCTCTACAAAAACCATAATGTGGAATGTTGTTTTAGCTCTCAGTCCAGCCTTTCTTGGGGCAATATATTTTTTCGGATCAAGAGCAATATATTTAACTTTAGTGGGTATTTTAGGTGCTGTATTATCTGAAGCAATAATACAAAAACTCAGTGGGAAAAAAATACAAATCAACGACGGTAGTGCTGTAATCACTGGTATACTTCTGTCTTTTAATCTCCCACCGGGAGTTCCTTTGTGGATGGCTTTTGTTGGTTCTGCATTCGGGATTATCTTTGGTAAGCAAATATTCGGTGGATTAGGAAACAATCCATTGAATCCTGCTCTCATAGGACGGGCATTTCTTATGGCAAGTTGGCCCGTTCAGATGACTACTAAGTGGATAACACCTCGAGGTGGTTCTATTCCAGGTTTTTTCACCAAACTTGATGCGATTACTGGTTCCACACCACTTAGTATTTTAAAAATCCATGTTGGTGAAATCTTGGCTAACCCAAACTCATCCGCTGAGCAAATCGAACATGCCCATCACATTTTATCAAACTTATACTCCTCAATACCTAACATGTTTTTTGGGAACATAGGAGGTTGTTTGGGTGAAACCTCTGCAGCATTGATAATTTTAGGTGGACTTTACCTTATATTACGAAAATTCTCAGATTGGCAAATAACTCTTTCTTATATTGGCTCGGCTCTTGTTCTCGGCTGGATTTTTGGTAGTCCAGATGGATTGTTTAAAATGAATGTCCTATTTTACGCTTTTAGCGGTGGTCTTATGTTAGGAGCTTTTTTCATGGCTACTGATATGGTCACATCTCCCATTACACCAAAAGGTAGATGGATTTTTGGAATTGGTTGTGGAATATTAACTGTTATTATTCGTCGCTGGGGTGGATATCCAGAGGGAGTATCATATTCAATTTTGCTTATGAACCTTGTTGTGCCTCTTATCGATAGGCACACTAAACCGAGAATTCTTGGAGCAAAAGAATAAATTTAGCTTCAAAATATTGAGATATTGGAAACTTCGGTTTCTGGAGAAATTGTGAAAAATATATTTAAATTAGGGTTTATACTGATGGCTTATGCAGGTATTGCTGGTCTTCTTTTGGGATGGATGTATACCAAAACAAAACCGAGAATAGAGCAACAAGCTAAAATGGAACAAGAACAAGCAATTAAGGAGGTTTTGCCATCTGATGCTTTAGTTTTTGATGAAATAATACTTTCAGATAGCACAATAGTTTTCATTGGCTTCAGTGATGAAGAAAAAACTATGCCAGTGGGATTTGCAGTCATAGGTGTTAGATACGGATTCTCCAGCAATGTTAAGACAATGGTTGGTCTAAAAACTGACTTCACAGTAACCGGAATTAAGGTTATGTATCAAAGCGAAACTCCTGGTCTCGGCACAAATGTCCAAAAAGAATGGTTTCAAGAACAGTTTGCAACAAAGAATTTAGACCAATTAAGTGTTGATAAAGATGGTGGTGACATTAAATCGATTACAGGCGCTACAATTTCATCGAGAACTGTTACAGAAAGTGTGGTTGAAGTTATTAAAAATCTCATGGAACATAAATCAGAGCTACCTGCAGCACAAAATCAAAAGACACTGGAAGATTCTGTAACTGTGAGAGAGATAATATCTAAAGCTAATTAGCAAGAAAAAATAGATTGATTGTTTAATATTACAGTAGATAACTTATAATTAGAGTTGATATTTAATAGGTTTCAGGAGAGCATAAAGCATGTTAAAAATATTTACAAACGGACTGTTAAAGGAAAATCCAGTACTTGTTCTTGCGCTTGGACTTTGCCCAACTCTTGCAGTTACAACGACAGCATACAACGGAATTGGAATGGGTATTGCTGTTATATTTGTTCTCACGATGTCAAACATTATTATTTCTCTTATTAAAAAAACAATACCCTCAAAGATTAGAATTCCCATTTTTATTACAGTTATAGCATCATTTGTTACAATAACTAAATTGGTTATGGCGGGATACACACCAGAACTTTCCAAGCAATTAGGAATTTTTATACCATTAATTGTTGTAAACTGTATAATCCTCGGACGAGCTGAGGCGTTTGCAAGTAAGAAAAGCGTTCTCGCTTCCATGCTCGATGGTCTTGGAATGGGAATTGGATTTTCCATCGTTCTTTTTCTAATGGGAGGAATAAGAGAAATCTTAGGCAGCGGAACTTTGACGCTTGGATTTCCCATTATTGTGGATCCTAAAACTGTTAATATTATGAGCAGTTCCTTTACACCAGCTTTACTTTTAATTCTTTCACCAGGAGGATTTTTGACATTAGGAATATTTTTATGGTTAAAACAATTAATTACTAAAAATTAAAGTAAACTTAAATGGGAGAATCAGCTATTGAAAAATTAGAGGAATCTGAACATCAATTAACGAGTGGAAATGTCGGAAATGCAATAAATTTAATTGAAATTGCCGTTAGAATAGCAATAAAAAAACTTGAGTCTGTAAAAAGAATCGATGCAGATGGCGTAAATCTTAATCACAGGATCGCAAAACTGACAAATGATATTGAACTTATTAATGCAGCAAAGGTTATTAACGATCTTTTTAATCCTGTTTTAATACCTGTGGAATTATACAGCGGAACAGAAACTCCAACTGTTAGTATAGGACAAGCATGGAACGCTCTTAGATATGCAAGAAAAATTATAAATTTTATTGATGCTCAATTATCGGATTTAGGCAATTAAGTTTTGTACATGATTCATTTGAGGTTACTTTGTTTTTGTGTATTACATACTGTTATTTTTGATAATTTATTGCTTTATTTATTGTGATTATTGGAGGTTAGAAATGAATTTTGGAGCATTAATTTCGATTTCAATTGGTGCCATATTCATAAACAACTTTGTCCTTTCAAGATTTTTGGGCTTATGCCCTTTTATGGGAGTATCCAAGAAAACCGAGACAGCTGTTGGTATGGGATTTGCGGTTATATTTGTTATGACAATGTCATCCGCAATAACGTGGTTAATCTGGACTTATTTCCTTCAACCGACGCAATCTAATTTGTTATATATAATTTTCAAAGCATTTGGTTCAAACGTTACTCCTTCTAGCTTTGATCTCGCATATCTTGAAACTATTGCATTTATTATTGTTATAGCCTCATTCGTTCAGTTTGTAGAGATGGTAATTCAAAAAATTTCTCCATCTCTTTATGAGGGACTTGGCATATTTCTACCTTTAATCACAACAAATTGCGCAGTTCTTGGAGTTGCGGAACTCAACACTATGACAATGAATCTTAATTTTTTGGAAAGCATCGTACACGGTTTTTCTGCAGGTATCGGTTTTATGATTGCTCTTCTTTTGATGAGCGGAATAAGAGAGAGACTTGAAATTTCGGATATTCCAAGACCTATGAAAGGATTACCAATTGCATTTTTCACTGCAGCGTTGATGTCCATAGCATTTTTAGGATTTACAGGATTGAAATTTTAGAATTCTTTTCACTGGGAAATTTTATTTTAAACTTTTAATAAATTAGTTTGAATCAACTAAATGAGAATTAACTTTTTATATGCAGATGAAAGACGAGAAGTTAGTAAAAATTATAGAAATCCGGAATAGAGCTATTGCAGAGTTGATATCAGAAACTCTTGCAGAATATGATATACCCAATATAATAAAAACAACAGGTGCTCTTGCTGGAGCTGGGGGATATCCCATCGGTACAGCCAGCGGAGAACTTCTTGGAACTGCTTTTGCAATATTAGTGCTTGAAAGTTTCGAGACTAAAGCACAGCAAATTCTCGATATGCTTTCTGATACAGAAAATTTAGAAAAGGAGCTTTAATGGAGTATGCCCTTATAGGATCGATAATAGAATTGGCTTTTTTTGGTCTTATATTCGGAATAGGTTTAGCTATAGCTGCCAAGAAATTCGCAGTAATTGTTGATCCACGCGTAGAATTGGTTTTGGATGTTCTACCCAGTGCAAATTGCGGAGCCTGCGGATTCCCAGGATGTTCCGGCTTCGCTAAAGCCGTTGTCGAGAAACAAGCAGCTGTGAATGGATGCCCCGTAGGTGGCCCAGATGTTGCAGATAACATAGCGAAAATTCTTGGTGCTGAGGTTAAAGAGATTGAGGTTATGATTGCTGTGGCAGCCTGCAATGGAGGAAATAAAGCAATAGAAAAGTATAAATATGATGGCATAAATAATTGTCGTGCAACGATGTTCCTTGGTGGTGGTCACAAACTATGCACTCACGGTTGCCTTGGTTACGGTACATGTGTTGAAGCATGCCCGTTTGATGCTCTGCACATGAGCCCCAACAATATCCCAATTACAGATCCCAATAAATGCACTGCTTGTGGAATTTGTGTCGATGTTTGTCCTACCGATGTTATGAAGCTTGTTCCAAAAAACCAACCTGTTTTCGTTGCTTGTAATTCAACCGATCCAGGACCTAATGTTCGAAAAGCTTGCGAAACCGGTTGCATTGCATGTATGATGTGTCAGAAAAACTGTCCTGAGGATGCTATACATATAATCGATAAACTCGCTGTAATTGATTATAGTAAGTGTACTGCGTGCGGAGTTTGTATATCAGTATGTCCTACTAAATGCATTTTAGACAAGCATCCTAATATTCTAAAAACTAATAAGGGAATACCACAAGCTTTACCTATTAAACCTGAAGAGACAAAAATACTATTGGCAAAGATCAAAGAAGAACAAGCTAAAGCAAAGGCTGCGAAGAAAGCTTTAACTGAAGATGAGAAGAACGAACCCAGCTTATCGATTATGTTTGCCGGGGTGGCAATATTCTTATAATGCC
>CAZLTJ010000030.1:0-21870 GCA_964562425.1 uncultured bacterium | reverse complement strand
GTGCTTAAGGCTGGCAATATTATTTTATTTATTGATGAATTGCATACTTTAGTCGGAGGTAAAGAAAAACCAGGAACAATTGATATTTCGGGAATTTTATCTTCTTATTTAAAATTTCCTCAGTTCCAGGTTTTTGCTATTACTGATTTTGTTGGCCTTCATAAAAATATTGAACAAAATCCTTCTATTCTATCTCTTTTTAATAAAGTTGAGGTTGCTGAGATTTCAAAAAGAGAAACCTTAATACTTTTAGAAAAAGTAGCTTTGGGCTTAGAGTTTAAGTATAAAAAATTCATTAGCTATCCTGTTCTTCGTGACATTATAACCCATACTGATCGTTATCTTCCTAATCTTCCATTTCCAGAAAAAGCATTGGATATTTTAAACGAAACAGTGGTATCTCCACTAAGAAGTATTGTTTCGCTTGCGGGATCGTAACCTGTGTAGCTCACATCGATATCGTATCTTTCCATAGGACGATCGAACGAGCATTTACCGTCAGAACCGGTAATATCTTCAAGAGTGCCATATGTAGGATTACTTATAGATACGTCTACACCAACAATAGGATCGTCAGTTCGCGAATCTAAGACTTCACATGTAACTGTGTATTGAATCTGGTTAATATTGAAATTCACGGTTTCATCGGCGGTAACAATTGTTACTTCGTTCGTATCAGCATTATATCCAATCCCATAACTCGCAATAAGTTCGTATGAACCAGCAAGCAAATTACCGATTTCAAAGTAACCTGATGGATGTGAATTAAACTCACCTATACCCACGACTGTAATATCTACTCCACCGGTCGCTGCACCATCTACATAAGTTGTTCCTGAAATTGCGAATGTCGGTAATTCTAAATATACGTCTACAACTACATTATGATCGATAATTGTAACACTAATTGTAGTATCGATATAATCGTCAGCTTCAACGTCAAGATTGTAAACTCCTGGGAAAATATTTCCGACTTTATAAAAACCGGAAGCATCGGTTGTATCTGTGAAACCAGACATCCAAATTCTCGCACCTTCTATTGGATGCGAATGCAGAGCACAGTATACATTTCCAGAAACATAGTACTTATTACGACCGCAAAATGTACCAAACCTAACATAAGCTTGCTCGCCAACAACTATCGAAATATTGTCAATGTCTTTCATGTTCACATAGTCGGCATCGTCTGGTGGTGGTCCTGCAATCGATGCTACAGCAATTTGAAGACACCAGTATTCATCTTCGAAAATCACAGAAGGATCCCATCTAATAATCTGTTCTAAGGCAGATTGATCCTGGAATCTAATTAGCCACTCGTTTCTAACGCAGTTGTTCCTAAAATCGCTGATCCATTTACCGAATGGTGGTGCATCTGGATTATATATATAAGGTGAGAATCCTATTGGTGGTGGCAATGGTTTATCAAGAGTATCAAAAGCATCATAAGCAATTGTATGATCACTATTAACACCAATAATTACATCAGAACTATCGAAACCTGGGTCAATAACTTTTATATGTAAATCGAAGACAGGTCCACAGGCTGTATCTCCTGTGGTGAATTTCCATCCTTCTTCAAGGTAATGCCGCGTTGGATCGATGTCCTCTGCATGAACGAATATTTCATACTCAGTAAAGCGATCCAGTACTCCCGGATTGTATACTATTCCATAACCATTGGGAAGTACAGTCCAATCGAGCGATGAAGTAACATTAACACCATTAAACAATACATAAACAGAATCTCTATCTATGCCAATGTCATCCGTTAATACGAATTCTATGTCTGTAAATACTGACACTTCATATTCACCAGATAAAGGTTTTATAATTTGATTGTGAGGATTGGGATCAATAGTACTTGTGTCAGCAACTATTGCTTGAAGCTTAATAATGTCACCAACAGAAATATCGACAAATTCTGTGGGATAATTCTTAAGATTCGCCCAGGTCATTGCATCAGGTGATGTGCCGTAACCAACAAATAGTTTAAGCCTTAATGGATCTGGAAGTTCGGGTATGATAGTACGATCCCAGGAAACCGTTACAACGGAACCGGTTACATCGTGAACTTCAACATCCCATGTCATTGAGCCGTAATCGAATTTTCTTATATCTTTAGAAAGCATGGTATACATGAAGTATGAAGGATCGTTAATAGGGAAGTATCCATAAAAACCGGGTATATCGAACTGAGGGAAATCGTTATCCGGATCGAAAAGGTCGGTTGCTGTAGGATGCTGACCAAAAGTCAAATCGCTTGTGCTTTCGGAACCATCCCCAATAGTAACAAGCATCTGCCATACATTTCCCACAGCTAAAGCCAAAAATTCTCTTTCTAAACTCGCAGAGCAATTTCCAGCCAAATCACATGCTTCGACTCGAATTGTATGTGAACCTGCTGGATCCCATCCTGTCGGTGGGTATGGTGGAATATCAACATCGTAAGTCATATGAGCAACACCCAATGCGGTTTTCCGAACCATATCATCGGGTATCATTGTTGTTCCGTCAAGGTACACATGTATTGTCGTAGCATTAACACCTACACCGAAGTCTTCGACTCTAAGAGTTATATGCTCGAATGGATTAGCAAGTGTATCGACTCCCACAGGGCCAATGCTCCATGAATTGTATACTGGAGGTATCGTATCTGCTTCGGGGATCGCTGCTATCTGGAAACACCATTTTACCTCTAACATAACAAAAGGTGTATCACATAAATCTTGCGAATTAACAAGCACACAAATCTCAGACTCGGTCGGGTAATCAATAATAGGAACAAATTCAAAGTTATACCCACCAATTGTAGGTATGAAAACACCAGCAGTGGTTATATCTGCAAGAGTATCTGCAAGACCATCCTTATCTAAGTCTATCTCTAGTTCCACATTAGTATTAGTTAAATCTACACCTGAAACATCATCTGTTATTGTGAATTTTATTACTTCAGTTTCCCTAACACCCACAGCATCAACCGGTGGAAATAGATTTGAGACAACTGGTGGTAGATGGTCAACTGCTCCAACAGTGGTAATCCTAATAACAGCTTCTTCGAGAACATGGTAAGTAATACTATTATCAACAAACATATCAATCCAATCTGTAGGTTCATCCGTAGATCCTATAGCTCTTGTCCCAATGAAAGCCCTTTCTATGTTACCACCGTGAAGGCTATCAGGAATATCATCAATAACCCATTCAATTTCTGCACCTGGAATTACAGCATACTCGGTGCGAACAACCCATTCATATATATCGGGTGTATTGTTTCGGGTATCCTTAATAAGAAACGGATCCATTAACGGATCAAAACCATCCGTACTAGGTGCAACAAAGTAGGCTCGGAAACCACTAGGCATTGGTGGTGGAGCAATTATATCCAATCCTGCTCCATCGTATCCGTCAGTCGCTTCTGCGGTCATTCCCATCGTAATGTTCATAAATGCAGAATGGTCAATTGCGTTAACAGTTATATTATATTCCCAACTTGTGCTTTGAGCAAAAGCCGATCCAGTTAGCAATAAGAATATTGCCAAACTAAATATTGCCTTTCTCATAGTATCCTCCTTTCATAGGATTTTTTGTTTTCTTAATTAAGTTTTTGACTACAATTAAAAACAGACTTAAAATTCTTCTAATCCTTCCACTACATTCTCCAGAAACAAAATTTCAAACGTAAAGCTTAAAACACAAAAAACTTCATATCTAAATTATCTATTTCTCATCCCCTTAAAAATTCAGGCTGGGGTCCATTTAAGGACCCCAGCCGATTCTCTATAAGTTTACTTAGAGAGCATCATTGTTTTTGTATTTGTGTAGTTTTTAGCAGTTAGTCTGTATAAGTAAACTCCACTTGGTACTTCGTTTCCGAGATCGTCGGTTCCATCCCAAGTCACTGTCTTGTAGCCAGCTGTCTTTGTCTCATTAACCAGAGTCTTCACTTTGTGACCGGAGATATCGAATACCTCGAGTCTTACATCTGAATCCTCAGGAATTTCATATGCTATGACAGTAGCAACGTTGAATGGGTTAGGATAGTTACCACCAAGCTCGAATGCTGTTGGAATAACGGCCTTTTCTGCGACGAAATAGGCTTTATTATCGTTCAGCATTACGTTCCCGGTTTCTCGGAGATTGATTCTATAGCCATCACTGTATACGAGATATAGGTTGTAATCTTCAGGAACATCGTCCAAGTTAGCAATCATGCTCACGTTAATATCTGTATGAACTTTCCATATAAGCTCATCGTTCTCATCTCTATAATCTGTGTTTAGATGATTCTCGATAAAGACCTCAGGAGTACCGGGCAATCCAAGAATAGATACCTTATCTATACCCTCGTCGTATCCTTCAGTTGCACCTTCTGCAACACCAATAACAAGATTCTTTTCAATTTCGCCGGACTTAACGAGAATATTTGCATTCCATATAGCAGTAAATACTGGTTTCTTTGTAGAAGTAATACCCTTAGAATCTGGATCAGGTATTTCAAGTGTGCACGGTACATTTGCCCAGACAATATGTCCACGACACTGTTCGAGAATAGTTGTAGCGACATATCCGTCCATCTCACAGTCGAAGTAATACGTATGAGTTATATCTAACGCACCTGTTGGAGTAACTTTAACATCTGTTATGTCGACATCACCCCAGATTGCACCAATAAGGTTCCATGCAGAGAGAAGGTTGTCGAGTACAACACTATGTAAAGGATCACCACAAACACTCAGGATTGTTGCTTCATCATCTACTAATACAAGGTAACCGTTACCAGGTGTCAGAATATCAGGTGCAGGTGTCCATGTATTACCACGATTAATATAAACGGTATAATCGCCAAATACTGAAGTTCTGCTGAGATCATCCGGAATCACGGATAGAGAAACCATGTTCCAACCGACACACAAGTCCCAATCACAGCATTCTATAACAGGGAGAACTTCAACTTCGCCACAGCCTACATTACCTGCAAGATCTTCAGCGCAAACCAGGACCAATTCACCCGGAGTTAGGCTTACTGCTGTTGAGGTTATAGAACCATCATCATTGGTAGGTATGCCTTCAACATAGGTAATCCTTCCATCGAGAGATTTTATGCTAACATATACATAGGTGAAGTAAGCATTATCTCTAAAACCTTCACCGAGTAAATTATCTCTTATTCCATCTGGTTCAGCAACCATCGATGCAGCAGTTAGTGTGATAAGCCCAGATACAACTTCAGGTGCTTCAGTATCGACTAAAACTAGCTTACCAATTGATCGGGATAATCTAGCCTCATCGTAATCAAGTATGTTACCTGCAACATCGCGACCCTTAACCAAAATGTTTGCAAGACCGTTTCCATTAGGATCGGTTGCTACTGTCCAACGATACTTGTATGTATTATTCGCAAAGAAGAACATTGGGAACGGATAGGAATCGTATCCACCCTCAGGTTGGTGCCAGAATGGATTATCTCTATCGTATACTGTTGCATCTGTCGACCAGAGCATGGCTTCAAGCAAGTCGTGGGGATCATCGACGTGGAATCCATAGTGAGGTGCACCATCGATTGTCATTCGGAGGAAGTCCCAAATTCTTCCATATGTGAAACCATCGTAAGAAACGTAATCTTCAACTGTTTCTGACTGATCGAATATCGTTTGCATCCAATAGATAAAGATATCAATCGTATCTGCATTAGTTACCCAGATTATTTCACCGGGCATCATATCGTAAATACAAGTGAACATTGGATAACCATTTGCCCTAACAAGATCCACTCTGTATTCAGGATCATAGGTATCAAGGAATACAAAGTTTGGATGATCTGTTGGAATTACAGTTTCTGTCTCGATGTTCTCTTCATAAGTAGTGAATGTAATTCTTACAGGTCCATCATATCGGTTATCCTGATCGTCCAAAATCCAATTGTAAGCAAGGAATTCCAGTGTTTCTGGTTCCATTACGCATAGTGTATCGATTGTAATTGTTGTATCAACTGTATCACCTTTTTCTACAATAAGAGTTTCAACTACAATGTAACATTCCTCATGGAACCTTACAAAGTATTGGACATCCTCAGGAATATAGAACCATCTGACAATTCGGAAGTTTGAACCACTGATGTTTCCACCATATTCATCCTCGATGACCATTTTTACGCTGTCGGTAAAGATAAAGTCATCTGGATAAAGTTCGAATATAATATAGATGGAATCACCCATATATCCGCCCTGCTCTGTATAATCAGCAATGAATGGATCGTCAGGACCCGATGTATAATCCGGATTATTGAATGTTAAGCTCTGGAATCTATGTAAGTGCTCAAATCCCTCGATAACTGACTCATCGATGTAAATCCAGCCGGGATAATCAGAATATTTATTCTCGTTCTTCCATGGATAGATATCCTCTGCCCAAGGTTGAGTGAGATATCTCATTTCTGTAGTTTCAAGAGAATTATCAAGGTCGGTTCCTCTTGAAATGTAAGCTTCGCGAGGTACCTGAAGGTTAATTCTATCTAAACAGAAATTATGCATATATTCTTCAGTCCAGACATCACCTTCAATGTTATCGTATACGTTTGTGATATAGTTAGTTCCCCAAACGTGTAATGTGTATAGACCTGGAATTAATTGACCATCACAATTCCAATCATAGATTAGAAGGTTTTTGTCTGGATCATACCAGAAACCATCACTTGGATCAGTATCGATTGTTAAACATTCATCATCATAAGGAAATTCGGTATCAGTAATCGGATAAACTGCGCCAGTAACT
This sequence comes from uncultured bacterium, assembly GCA_964562425.1. Lineage (GTDB taxonomy): Bacteria > UBP14 > UBA6098 > B30-G16 > B30-G16 > JAUWMV01. The sequence goes on along the minus strand of CAZLTJ010000030.1, from coordinate 15,099 downwards.
TGATCTACCCATGCAAATCCTATTGCATCGATCTTTGGAAGCTCATCGCCGGTTAGGACAATACGGATTGTTTCGGTCGTGGGTAGAAATACAAGTAGATCTGTTCCGTCGGGTATATCTCCGTCTTCCCTGTTGCTAACAACAATATCGATACCACCGTTTATGATGTCGTTATCGATCCAAATATTAATAAGTGTATCAGCAAGATATTGACCTGGATAGAATCTTGAATATACCTTAAATACAATTGTTGCATAAACTTCTTCGTTCCAAGGTGAATCGAGAAGAAGATTGAATTCGTCGCTTGGGATTCTTGCAGTCCAACCACCCAATGGAGCACTGTACCAAACATATTCGGATGTGGGAACATCATCGATGTTCCAATGATAATCACTCTCTATTGCTGGTCCAGGCACATTCGAATCTGCCCACTCAACATAATGCCAGTAAACGTCAAACACAACGCTGTCGGTAATCGAAGGATCGAATGTAACCGCATAAACATCCGCACTATCAGGAATATCCTGCCAACCACCGCATTTATCAGCTGATAAGAACGAGGTAAGTACACCTGGTCCTCCGAAATACGGTACTTCCCAAGAATCATGTTCAGGATCGATAATAGTATCTTCATCTCCGAATTCAATTTGTGGCCAGCCTATAACAGGCATGTCATAACGAGTTTCTATTCGGAACGGATATTCATGATCGAGCATAATATTTCTAGCGTTGTCATCAAAATTCTGAACGCTCAACTGAGCAACACCGTCCATTATGCCATCACCAGAAATTATCATATAACCAATCCATTCACGGTCAGAATTCCAGCCGGGTTCCACACCAGCAGCATCAGGAATTTCTGTATCGATATCATCTGGTGAAGAAGGTGCAGAACTTCTATATAGTGGTCCAGATGCTACATCTCGGTAATCTGCATATTCCTCTGCAAGTGGATAGTAATGTGAGAATCCGTCAAGTGGAACAACAGGGAACCAGTGTGTCCAACCCTCAGGTTGATACTTCACAGAATATCCCTCAAATCCCATAGGAACTCTCATATCCATATTGTCATTGAACCATACTCTGACATAAATTGTGCACATTGCAGTAGGTGATCCAGCCGGTGAGAAGTTGTAAATACCGATAATACTGTCTTGAGATGCAATATGCCATGGAGCCTTGATCTTCATTGGATCCCAGCATCTAAAGGTACTTATAATCTTTGTCATTGGATTTCTCATTGCTGTACAGAAAGCAATTCCTTTAACCCATGGCAGACCGTTATCCAGACCCATTGGTCCGGAAGCTAACTCAGTGTAGTTACCCAGTCTGTCCTGAATTATTGCGGATGCCCAGAGTGAATCTGCAATATAGAGAGTGTCTCTTTCGAGATCGGTTCCAACAGCAAAATCATCAGCTACACCATGATAGACCCATATAGGTCTAACGAGTCCCATATCCTTCGCAGGTATAATTTCATCGGCGCAATTGAATATCCAAAGATTCTCATTTGTGAATAGATAGTGCGTTCCAGAATTGTATTCGAGGAATAGATTCTGATTCAGTTCAGGATACCATTTATAGTTAAGCATATCGGTTTCTGAGATAACTGCCGGTAGCGGCCAATCTGTTACCCAACCTTCTGCCCAACCTCCGCCTGAACAACCAACACCATCATCGGTTAAGGACTCAAGTCTCACTCTAATTCTGCTATTGAGAATATTCCTATCCACACAGTTAACTTCTTTTCCACCGGAAACAGAAAGTAGTGGAGCAAAGCGTCCTGTTGGAGGTTTAATATCTATAATGTAATCCCACACATACTCATGATATTCAGCAATTGTATCTTCGCCAAACGAGTTGGGGCTACGTGTATGTATACCCACTGTTATGACCATACTATCTTTATTCATATAACCATACTCTGGTTCTCTATGACTATAAACACTATCGCTGTCTGCACTCCATGTGTGTGAAACGAACCACTTTCTGGGTGCAGGCCAACCAACATATTCTGTGGGTATGTAATAAAGAGGGAACAGTTCTCCTCCTGCAATTACAATGTATGTGGTATCCCAAACTGTGTCCACGCTTAGCAGAAAGTCTATAGGACCCATATGAAGTCTTCCACCGTCGATGCAACCATCGAACCCATAAGGAATACCATCTCTTAATGGCGTATATTTAAGCCAACAGTGGATGCAATCGTGATCATACCAATCCTCATACATCCAGATCATGAAACCTGTACTATCGTATATTTCAACTTTCCCATATGGTGCATGATTTACCACAGAATCAGTACCGGGATGAGAACCTGCTCTATGCTCCCAAACAATTGAATCGGTGCAAGTCTGAATATCGAATGTAATAAATGTAAGATCCTTTGCATACTTACCTAAATAAGGATCTCTCATACCTATCGCTGAAAGTGTAGGTGCTGTGGTTTCATCGATATCGTAATATGTACCGTATAAATCTGGTGGGAAATTAAAGTCACATGTAGGCAGACAGTGTGCCCAAGTCTCATATCCCTCATCATTGAACCATTTAACTTCAGTAACATCCAACTCAGGTTGAATCTTTAAATGCTCGGTATGAATAAGTTGCCAGTTCGGACTTTCAAAGTTGTAATAGAATGCCAAATGTGCATCAACACCGTTTCCAGCATAATTATAAACTATATCACCAAGTAATGTGGAATAGTAATATGCATCGGTTCTCCATAATGTATTAAGCAGATATTGTCTTCTATCGCTGGGGTCGAGGAAATTGTATCCCGTATAGTTATCCTCTTCGTGATGCCAGATATAATATGGATCTCCTGTTCCACGAAGATATGGACCTTTCCAGTTAACTTGACGTTCACTTGCAGGGAACCACGGAACATTAACTCCATCACCAGCGTAGATCTCTACAATAACGCTATCTCCAGGCTCGAAGAAATGGCAGCTATTAGCTGTACCATCACCCCAATACAGACGTAACAATGCGTCTCTTTCAGGATATCCCAAATGCTCTTCTAGCGAGACATAAAGATATCTATCTGATCTATTCGTCTCAGTGCAGCATGGGAATGTGCTGCATGTATCCATTCCATGCCCATAATAAGCTGTATAGAAGCCACCGAGATTCGCGGAGTGGTAAACTATTGCAGATCCCCCAATGGGTAAATCATTTATGAATATTGTATCGACATTAAATGGGAATAGATCATCGTCGGTGCAGTCTTCGTCGTCGATTGTAATAATTCTAACATCGACCGCTGCAACATCGGCAATGAATTCATCGCACCATCCCTCGCTAACGCGACGGTTAACATCACGAATAAGGAAATCCCATTCAAATGGGCATTGTGTAAAATCAGAAACTTCGAATTTGGGTGGTTCAGGATCTACAAAGAATGTCCACCGTGCAATTTGCCTCGGTTCAAGATGAAGACCATCGAGATCGAGGACGTCAGTTGCCCAGTTGTTACCGGGGACATAATGTCTGAAACTGAACTTTTGCAAACCACTTGTATAATCACCATCGATAATACAACCACCCTCACTTCTTGGACACGGTCCAAATCCATCGCAACCAACCATACAATTTGCGTAAGCATTATCTGCAGCATAAACAGTTACACAAACTTCATCGCCGGCTCTAAAGAATGCTTCTCCAGTTATTGGCGAAACAGGATATGGATCGTAAACAACACGGGTTCCCCACCATGACCAGCCTTCTTCGTTATGGAATCTTATTTTCTCAATAATGAGGTTGGGAACACTTTGTGGATATGCGTAGGGAACCAAACCAGTTCTATTGATAACGAAATTGCGACCTTCAGCACCTCCATAATATGGATGCCATCTTCCAATGCAATCGCGTACCTTAATATTCATAATAATTGAATCAGCATTGACACCGGAGACACCGAAATACAGTGGATTATATGTATCTGCAAGAACTGAATCTTTGAAATAAACTTCATCGTCTACATCGATATAACCAATTCTATCGAAAAGATCGACTGTTATAACCTGTGTTGTATCGGATGTGATCCAACCGTGTGGCGGATAGAAAGAATAATCCGGTGCATACGGTCCCTTAAGGTCAATTCTCACGATACCAAGAGTATCAGGACTATAAGACGAGTAACCTTCGCAGATAACAGGCCAGAGCGGAACGTGATTTCTATTCGATGTCTTCGATCCGTAATTGGGATCATTTCCATCGATACCACACATACTTCCGGAAGGATACATATCTATTGAACCGTATGAAAGCTCACTAAATTTCTGTGCACCCTGACCATAATCCGGGTCATCATATATCTCTGTTGCAACTATATATACCTTGTCTCCAGAATAAAGTATAAAGTTATTGTTGTCGGCTCTATACGGTGAGCGATGTAAATATTCGAAGTTTATATATAGTATTCCACCGGTACCATTATCGTATTCATCGAAATAAACTCCCTGAACCGAATCTCCGACACAAGAATCATACCATTTCCACATATCGGATTCTGAAATACGGATAGAATATGGAGTTTCACCTCTGAAAATTCCTGATTCTGTACCAGCACCCTTTCTTTGAACCCAGAAATGGAACGTAAAATCTCTTTGATTGAAGCCAGATCCACCTTCGGCACCTGTATATCTGGGACCATGATTATCTGCGTCATGGATTCTCCAATAATCGTCAAAAATTTCGATTGTAAATACTGGAAGTGAATCTGCAAGCCAGAGGTAAGGAACTATCTGATTTTCAATATCATCATATCTGTTGAAGTTCCATTTAGGTACAGGATAAGCCTCATAATTCCGGAACTCACGAGTCTCATTATCATGATTTAGAGCTTCAGGACATATTAAGGATGCATTAGGTCCGGAAAGGTCGACTATGAATATCCATGACGTCTCGGCCCATGCATTAGCTGTAATAGCTCGATCCCAATTAGTGGTTCTGTTGAAGACTCTTACGGTAACTTTAACAACTGCACCATCGAGGAATGGATCTAAATATTCATTAAGTCCTGTGCCATCGTTACCCACCGCAATATAGAAAGAATTCCTTCCGCAAATGCTATCATCCATAATACCATCAACTTCACCATGAATACCCCAGTCTGGAGTTTCCTTGCCAGCAGTTGGTAATGCATCGGCGTCGTTTCCATCACCAATAATATATGTTATCCAACCTGTTCCAATGCCACCATTCGCAGTATCCCAAGGTAATGCCATAGGATTCCTAAAGAATATCTCATCGATACGTCTCGGGAAATTCCCACCGTTAAGATATCGAATTTCAACGTATACAGACTCGATGCATGTTTGTTTATCCTGAGCGGCAAATGAAATAAGTTGAGTTGCATCAGCAGTATAAATGTAGTAGTTGTCAGATGTCGGTCGAGAGGGATCTGAAGCCCACTCATACTCATCACGAGTAAGAAAGCCATATTCCCAGTCTTCATTATTAACTTTAATTGCATCGGAATGAGGTCCGTTGGAACCAACTAAGTTAGCTGGATAAAGATTGAAAATCTGAGGTTTGAAATCTTCAACACCATACAATAATTCAGCTTTTTTCCATCTTCCAGCTGTAGGATGGCTGGGTATACTATGAGTAGGTCTAACCTCAACCTTTCCAACAGGAGGTATAGATTTATGCTGATAGAAATTATTAATATAGCAATCAATATGTGTATTGTGATCTACACCAATATAGAACGTATCCGCCATCGAAAGACCTTCAATAGGTCCACCAACCATAAAGGAAGTAGTCTCATGAGAATATTCTTCACCCTCTTCTAATCCACAACCGTGACAACCTGTGGTTTTTATAACAATCCATATCCTTTTGAAAGGCAAATTCTTACCAGTCCAACCGGATTGTGCAGGAATTGCTATAGCATTATTAAATGGGAATACACCAATCCATTTGTTCATTGTATATCCATTAACCACAATGTCACTTTCTATTTTAATCCATTTCAATGTAGGATCACTTGGATCGTCCGGGTCATATACAAAAGAGTCTGCAGGAACACCTCCTCCGCCGACCGGTGCGGAATAGTCTACATAATATGTTCTCTTCGATTCTAAAATTCTTTCTGGGAGTGCTTCAACATCAGTAACGTCAAAAATATCGCAACTTGCAGCGTGAGCTGGAATACCATCATCCCTATCAACGTAAAATTGAACACCCGTATACTTATCCTCATCAGTAGGCCAAGCATCATAGAATATTCTTGCATCGGATGGTTTTAGAGGGGCTAAATCCTCGTTAGGGTCGAAATCCTTTGTTCCCCAAATAGTAAGTTTGATACCGGTAATATAAATATCACTGGATGCTGCAAGGAGATCGAGCCTAAGAACCGCTCGGTCATGTCGTAATTGGATAAGTCGTTCTTCGTACCAATTTACATTGTCAACTCCTGGCAAGCCATACACACCAGTTTCAGTTCTCCTACTACCTGTCTCGAAAGTTGTCCATCCCTTTTCCCTTGCTGGGGTAAAGGACGTAACAGTTCCGAAGCTTGTGGTGTAATTACTAGGGATTTGTGTTCCATATGAGTCCCTAATTAAATTGAACACATTGAAATACTGCCAGTCACTGCCAGTACCCTGCGCAAATGCGCCGCTGAATACCAGCAGTCCTAACAACAGAATGAGTGCACCTCTCCCTCTCATACTGTGCTCCTTCCTTATTAAGGTTTTTGTACTTTCTACTTCATAATCTTTTACAAATTTGCAGTCAGCCACAATTCTACCTCCTTAAAATTATTATATCTTTGACACCTTCGTTGTCTGTTCCATTCCGTAAATATAAAACAGCATAGTACCCAAAAATTTCAAATGCTGTAATTAAAATTAAAGACAAAATTCCTCACCAATTTTAAAAATTATATTTTCAATTCACAAATTTTTTTAGAAAAACGAAATCTCAAAATAAAGTAACTCCTTAACCCTCAACACTCACAAAGGCAATACAACGTAAAACATATACAAAGCTAAAATATAAAAGACCTCAGCTTTAAATCTTTGGCAAAAGGTATTCAACAGCATTAGCTTTGTCAAGCCAATTTTGTTTATAGAATTCAAAAAATCTCCCATGCTTATTTTGGAAAAATAAGTCCTCTAATTTCTGAATGTCAAGGAAAACTTAGAGTCCTAAAATCATAGATTCAAGACCTATATCTATCCTAAACTCCCATTCCGTGCGGGTTTTATCCTTCTGATGCTCTGCATTTCGAACCGAACTAATTTTTGTGTCGAACAGCAGATCAATGTCGAAGGAAAAGTTTTTATGCGTATAAATATTTTTGTCCCAAAAAAATGAAATCTCAGTTCCATTTTTTATTTCAATCGTTCCAGAGGGAAATGATTCTGTCCAACCTGGGTCTTCTATCCATGGAGTAATCCATTCATCATCAATTCTACCCTCTCCCTTTTCTAAATGGAAAAAATTAACCTTTCCACCAAAATTTTTTGAAAAAATTTTTGTTCCTACTGAAAATTTATGAAAATCATTTCCAACTTCCGTTCCGAGAGATTTATTTTCATAGAGAAATCTATTCCACGAATGTTGCTGGTTATATGTTCTATTTGTCACGAGCTCGAACCGCAGATTTGGGGTCAAGAATAAATTCTTAAAGGTTAAACCATAATCTGTTTGAAACGCAAAACCAAATTCCATAGGTTCTCGATCTGCTGCTGTTTCTTTATCAATTTGAAAATCATCCACCATAATTTCTCCCCATAGACTCAAAGGAGGCATCAAAAACCTTAAATCGATACTCCACAAGGTGTTATCGTCCCATCTGTGATTCAACTGTTCTCCGTGAAGCGTGTAAAGAGGAAGCAAATAATAGAATTCAATCTTCCTTCCCACACCACCGAAAAGCATTAATTCGTTAAATGCAAACAAAAAAGGTCCACTGGAAATTTCTATTCTATGACCGGCAAGATATCGATCGTAAATTATTTTCCCCTCATCAGCATAATCCACATATTCATCCAGTTGACCAATAAACCAGTGAGTTCTGAAATATTTACCAAACCTAAATGTAGCTTGAATTTTCTCAATAGGCTTTTTTCCTGAAAGGCACATCCCAAGAGCATAACTAAGGTAATCCCGCCCCAATTGAACGGAATAATCCCCTTTTCTCCATCGTAAATACACCTGATCCGACTTACCTGAAACTCGTTCCCATCTTCCACCAAAATATTCCGGATCGTAATACCAACCGCTATCCATCCTATATATGCCGACAAGACTAAAATCTTTGTGAATGCCGCCAATACCAATTTTCATTCTACCATAACCGGTTGTTTTATCCTTTTCCCAGTCGCTGCCATACCAAACACCAGGTGTCCACATAAACCATGCTCTATCCGGAACTACTATTCTGTTGAGAATTCTTCTTGTTCGAGGAGTGTAAAATACATCTGGGTTCTCCGAAACTGCTTTTAACAATTCTGTTGTAGAATACGGTCTATAGCCAGGTTGAGCAGAAATAATTCCTCTTAGTTCTAAATCTTCAGCAAGTTCATTAAGGAAATGGTCTGGCATTAGAGTTAAATCTGCACAAAACACAATGGAACCAAAAAGAAGAATAGATAGAAATAATTTAACTTTTATATCGAGCATAACCGAAATTATAAAAATTCCTTTTCCCCAATGAATATCATTAGGAATGAATTACAAAATTAATATGGTCGGTTTATCTATAAATAAGAATCGTAAGAATTTATCATCGAAGTTATAAAATTGCAAATAATTCTTAGTAATCTTTAAAGAAATCTGTGGTTTATTTCATAGAGCAAATCAAGTTTCAGCTAATAAAACCTCATATCCACCAAAAATGTTGCCCCCGTAATTTTTAAGCTTCCCTTTAATTTTAGATGCAATGAACGAAATTTGATCTGGTGTTGCGGTAACGCTTTGTGGTTCAATGTCCACAATGGCTACCGTCAAACCAAACAACGGGAAAAACCTTCGAATTCCATTTCTATCTAAACCTGTTATCCCACCAACTTTTTTGTGCTTTTCATCGTAAAACCTTTTAGAATTTCTACTGACAATCTTTACGGCTTCCCCAGCAACATCTCTCATCGTGAAAGGATTACCAACCATGACAAAATCGTCCCCACCGAGATGTCCAAGGAAATCCCCAGTGCTTCCATATCGTCTTATGCACTTCTTGAGAACTCTTGCAACCATGAGTATAACCTGATCACCCTTCGAAAAACCATACAAATCGTTGAACGGTTTAAAATTGTCGATATCGCAATATGCAACAGAGAACGACTCGCTTCCCCTTACCGATTTAATTATTTTCTGCTTTATAAGAGCATTTCCGGGTAATCCCGTCAATGGATTGGCATCGATATTAGCCCTAACTCTTCTAAGTATTGTTTTCATCTTTGGTATGATTTCATTATAATCAATTGTACCTTTAACAAAATATTCATCCGCACCGTCGAAACCCTCCAAATCGTATGACATATCTTTACTCGATGTAAGTATAATAATCGGAATGTACGAAGTACCATAATCTGATTTAATATCTCTGCAAAGGTCGAATGCGTTGGTTTCTGGAGACTCGGCATCGATAATAATCATATCCGGATTAGTCGATCTAATAAGTTCAATAGCTTCGATAGAATCATCAATTATTAAAACCTCGAACCCTTTCTCAACTAGGAGATCGTGAAAATTCAAAGAATCAGAGCGATTTTTACTAATAATGAAAACAGTATCAGCCATTTTCTCTCCTATCAATTTCTAACGGTACTTTTTCCCATGAGAAAGCTGATTTAACACACGAATACACACATTCACCACAAGAAATGCAATGCCTGCTTCCTACAATAAGCCCATAGATTACGTCTATTCCCATAGGACAAACTCTGCACAGAGTGCAATTATCGCAAACCTCCAGATTTAGATACAATCTTTTGCGTGCAAATGCGCTAAAAAGCGAGGTTAACGCACCATAAATGCAAATATATCTGCAGAATACCCTCTTAACTCTAAACGATAACAAAAGCACAAACAATACAAAAATCGCAGTCAATAAAGGAATCGATAACTTCCACATTGCGCATAGCCAATAAATCGGACATCCATAAATACAGATAACACGTTTGCTAACAATTGTTCCTAATACAACTATTATTAATACTCCGAAGGAGAAATATCTCATCTTCTCATTTAGCCAGTGCGGAACAGATTTTGCGACAATTCTTAGTTTTCGTCCCAAATCTCCGAGAAAATCGAATAGTGTGCCAAGTGGACAAACCCATCCGCAAAATGGTCTAGGATAGAACAATGTTCCTATTATACCGACTAACCCAATAATTATGCCTGAAATCCAAAAGAGATTACTCGAAACTATTGTTGCCAAAATTGGTGATTCTACGATTGCCCATGGACAAATTTCATGTATTTCGGTTGGATCTATAATAAAAATAAACAGACCAATAAAAATCGCCACAAAGAACAGTTGAACAATTGATCTTACTGGTCTTCGGAAGAAAATTCTTAGTCTGCTATACTGTGTATGAATTAAAGCATTCATCACCGCAAATTATATTAGTTCGAATAGATTTTGGCAAGCACTTAATTTAAATAAGTAGAAGAATTTTTTAATTATATGTAAATCATTAAGTTATAATAACTCAACATTTACGCCAACTCGTATATCTCGCTCATTATATTGGAGATAAGGAAAAACAAACGATTCGGTTTGATTTATTTTCTTGGACTCGAGATATAAATATGTGTTCCTATATTTTAATTTTATCCCTCCCGAAAAATCGCCAAACTGTCTTTTCCATTCACCCTTATAGGAAAGTTTAACTCCCGAATAGTATTTATAACCTCCCCAAATCTCGAACCAACTTAATGGTTTGGCTGAAACTTCTATGTATGTTTTTGTTGTGGGATTTAAGGGCACATTTCCACCTTTTGTAAATGTTGAGTAATCAGCTTCAGATTGCAGGAAAAAATCAAATTCTATACCACGGATTTTTCTGGGGATATCAAATGAAACAAGTCCTCTTAATATATTAATGTCATCTATATTAGATCTATAACCCCAATTATCGTCAGTGGAAATATACGAACATCCATTTTCCCTTCCGAGCGTACCAGTAAATGTAATAACAATTCCCTCAATTCGAGAATTTACCGACACCGAAAGCGATTCTCTCAAACCGAAACGTAACTCAGTTGGATAGACAATAGGTTCGATTTTAGTTGTCTGAGAAGCACAGTTTAGATTATTAGAAATACCATAACGAGCATCGAGCAAAAGAAGAGGAGTGGAATATTGAACAGCAAAAAACGGTCTAATCAAAGAACTGCGCCAATTCGTGGAGTATTCAACGCCAAACCTGACAATACCAAATTTCACCAATCTAAACCCCCCTATAGAAAAATCCATTGCTTTCTCAGTCTTTGTAAGATCGATTCTCCATGCTTTATCTGAAGTTAACTCACTATACATTCCCCAATCGTTGTAAACCAGCTTATGAATTCTTCCCTGAAACTCACCTATAACTTCCTTATATTCGCAAAGTTGTATATCTATTGTATCTTTCGACAATTTCCAAATTGGGTAATTTTTCTCGTCAAACGCTTTGAGTTTAAAACCACCAACCGCAATTCCATCAGACCATGGGAATTGCACATTTGCTTCCAGTTCCGCATTCCAAATCGATGGATACCAAGCTTCATAAAAACGCTTGCTATAATTAATATTCGCTTTGGAGTTAAAATAGAATAGATCGTTAAGCTTACTTCTGTAAATCCCATCAACGTTAGCGAAATTAAATTCGCTAATTATGTTATCGATACCACCGTCAACTATGATTGAAAACTTTTTATTATAAACGCTTCCACCCCCAATTAAACCGAAGTTACCTGCTTTTGCCCAAATATTCCTCTTGAGCAAAAGTGAATCTCTCTTTATATAATTGCGAAAAGAACGCTCTATTAGACCTTCAAAAACAATTGGATCTGCCGCTATATCCTCTTCCAATTCCAATTCGAGGTCGGGTTCTCTTCGAGGTGGATTTATTCCTTCCACAGAAAATACTTCCTGAGAACATACTAAAATTGCAAACGCAAAAATTACTCTATTTAGAACAATCAAATGTTTCATCTCTTGAAAGTATATTAAGGTTTGCTCGAAAAAGGTCAAAGGATATAATTCCCATATAATTCATAAACATAAAAGATTTTAGAGGAATCGTCCTTTATATTCTATTAGATTTCAAATTTAGCTAATAGGAAAATATATTAGGAATATTTATTTCCTATATTTCGGCATATATTTCTCGAGAAATTCACTACGTATCCGCTTCAATTCCATATTAGGAAATACAGAAAGCAATTCCCATGATAGATCAAGCGTTTCCTCGATAGACCGATCGGTATACTCACCTTGACCAATATAAACCCGCTCAAATCTCTCAGCGAAATCATAATATTTCTTATCCATTTCAGTAAGAGCTGCTTCGCCTAATATTATCGAAAGCTCTCTTGCCTGAATACCTCTGGCATAAGCAGCATAAATCTGACCGAACAAATCATCGTGATCCTCACGGGTTCTTTCTGGACCAATTCCTTTTTGGCGAAGACGAGAAAGTGATTGTTGAACATCGATTGGTGGCATTATGTCTCTTCTGTGAAGTTGTCTTGAAAGAACAATTTGGCCCTCTGTTATATATCCTGTAAGGTCTGGGATAGGATGAGTTTTGTCATCCTCTGGCATTGTAAGAATCGGAATTAGTGTAATAGAACCTTTCCTGCCTTTGATTCTACCCGCTCTTTCATATATTGACGCAAGGTCGGTATATAAATATCCGGGATATCCACGTCGTCCAGGAATCTCCTTTCTTGCAGCTGAAACCTCCCGCAATGCCTCGCAATAATTCGTCATATCAGTCAGAATAACTAAAACATGCATATCATTATCGAATGCAAGGAACTCCGCTGCTGTGAGAACCATACGTGGTGCAGCAATACGTTCGATTGCTGGATCGTCAGCTAAATTCAGAAAGAGGATTGTTCTTTCAATTGCACCGGTTTCATTAAACTCGTCTTGAAAGAACCGTGCTTCCTCAAATGTTATGCCCATTGCACCGAAAACTACAGCAAATTGTTCGCCTGTAATAACTTTTGCCTGACGAGCAATTTGTGCCGCAAATCTATTATGCGGAAGACCTGAACCGGAAAAAATTGGAAGTTTCTGTCCTCTTACAAGTGTATTTAATCCGTCGATTGCGGAAATGCCAGTTTGAATGAATTCTCGGGGGAACTCACGTGCATAAGGATTTATCGGTGCACCATTAATATCTAGTGTTTTTTCCGGGATAATATCGGGACCACCATCGATCGGTCTTCCGGTTCCATCGAAAACTCTACCCAACATATCCAACGAAAGACCTAACTCGATACCCTTGCCAAGAAACCTAACCCTGGATTCCTCCACATCAACCCCTGAAGCACCCTCAAAAAGCTGAATGAGCGCTCGTTTGCCACTAACCTCAAGGACTTTCCCTCTTCTCTCGGTGCCATCAGGAAGTGTTATTATAACTAATTCCTCAAAAGTTGCGCCTTCTATGTCGTCAACCAAAAGCAACGGCCCAGCAACTTCGCTAATTGTGGCGTATTCTTTGAGCATTTTTAACCTCTGTTCGTTTTATTAATCTTCCAGTCGAGATAAACTATTGTCAAAAATAATTATGCTATATAGAAAAACAAGCAAATCACCTTTAGACACAACAATAGAATTTTCCATGCCTTTAAAATTCCTGTAAAACTTTTGTAATCGCCTGTGTCATTTTATTTAATGTTTCTATGGTAATATATTCATTATTCATATGGATTCTTGTTTTATCTGCAATAGGACCAAAGGCAATCGTTGGTATACCTAATCTCTTGATAAATGGACCATCGTTACCGCCAAGCTCACCACCGAAAAATAACTCACCAAAATCGTCCGAAACCAATTGGCGGAATCTTTCAATCTGTGGGGTAACTTCTTGATAAAAGCCCTCGTGCCCATAAATAAATTCGTATGTAGCCTCCACACCGGTTTTTTCGCAACATTTATTGAAAAAGTTCTCAAAATGACTTTCTGCATCTTTTTGGTTTTCTTCTGGAAGAAAACGCAAATCCATACCTGCTTCTGCAACATCTGGAACAATGTTGGTCTGATAACCTGCCTTGAGCATGGTAATGCTGAATCTCTTCCAAACTTTGGCAATGGGACTTCCCGGAGGTGACGATGCGATAGAGAGTTTTTCCTTACCCATATGATCGTATTTTTCTAATTCGGCGAGAAGCTTAACCAGCATATTAATAGGATTCTTACCTCTAAAGTTATAACCTGCATGAGTTCCCAGTCCTTTTACAATAACTTTTCCACCCAGCACACCTGAAGCACCTATAGATATCATATGTGTTGATGCGTCTGCTATCCAAGCCAACGTAATACCATTCAACCAGTCTTTTTTATGTTCCGTGCAATATCCGAGACCGTATTTTGCTCCAACTTCCTCATCACAGTTAAACATAACTTTTATATTAATTTTAGGTTTCATATCCACGGTAGCCTCGAGAAAAGCCGCAATAGCTGCCTTATCATCGGAGGCGCCACGACCGAATAGCTTGCCATCCTTTTCAGTTAGCTTATATGGGTCGGTTAACCACTCATTTCCCGGAGGAACTACATCGAAATGAGCCGCATAAAGCATTGTATGCTCTGCACCAACCATCCTCTGTGCTAGAACATTAGGTCTTGGATTGCCATCAGGTGCATTTCCATCGATTATCTGAACATCGAAGTCTAAAAATTCAAGTGCTTCACAGATATAATCTGCACAAGGTTGGTAATCTTCGCAAGTGGTGGAATCGGTTTTAAACTCCACTAATTTCTCTAGAATTCTTATTACATTCATTATCTACACCTTTGTTTGAGTCTATTTGATATAAATTCCCTAAATATACTTGCTAACGCCGTATTGAAAAGTTAATTCAAGCAAATCAAACACCTAATTTGTAAAAATATTTACATAATTTTTTAAGTATAAATTG
>CAZLTJ010000029.1:0-21978 GCA_964562425.1 uncultured bacterium | reverse complement strand
ATCTCTGGGCTAAGGGAATACTTACTCGAAGCGATACGCTTCACATATGTCTCTGTTATACTCCAATGAGACAAGCCTGGGAACTATATTTCGAAAATAAGACAAGCTATTCCAAATTTGTCAGCAAGTTTATCTATCCTTTTGCATTCAGCTATTTAAAGATTTGGGATCGTGTTGCTGCTGATAGAGTTGATGAATTCATTTCCATTTCCGAGACTGTTAAGCGTAGAATTGAAAAGTATTATCGCAGAAGTTCAAAAGTAGTGTATCCTCCGGTTGAAACAGGGAATATATCACCAGTTAATGATATTGGGGATTACTATTTAGTTTTATCACGCTTGGTGCCATATAAGCGCGTTGACATTGCTGTTAAAGCTTTTAATGAATTGGGTAAAAAGTTAATAATTGCAGGCACTGGGCAACAACTTAGAGCTCTTAGAAAGATGGCTAACAGTAATATTGTATTAGAGGGATTCGTTACACCGGAACGTAAAATCGAACTACTTAAACACTGTAAGGCTCTCGTTTTCCCGGGAGAAGAGGATTTCGGTATCGTTCCTGTGGAGGCTCAAGCAGCTGGTCGTCCGGTAATAGCTTATGGCATGGGAGGTGCGACGGAAACTATCGTTGATGGTGTTACAGGTTTATTTTTCTATGAAAGGACACCTGAATCGTTGGTTGAAGCTATAAACATTGCAGAGAAAATTAAATTTGACCAGAAAGAGATCGTTGCTAGTACAAAAAGGTTCAGTGTGGAAAATTTCATAAATAGGATTCGCGTTGTTGTGAGCGAATATATTGTGGAATATTTTGGTGAGGAGCATGTGAAAGATATTTTCAAAGTATAATTTGATAATCCAATGACATTGATTTTAAGACCAGTTAAATTCTCATTTCTTATCAAATATGTTTAAATTTTTACAATCTCATTTGTTCTATTAGCATTTGACATTAGGAATTGTTCATCTACATTGTAATAATATTTTTTCAAAACACATTTTATGTTGTTTAAATGCTTAGTAATGAGTTAAAATTATAGAATAAACAATAAATAATATTGGAGGAAATATGTGGGAGAATTATATGGAACGAGTGGAAAAACTGCTTAAGAGTATTGATGGTTATGCTGATATAAGACTTGAACACCGAGCATTATTAACGATAAACATGAAAAACGGTATTATTGAAAACTTCAATCGAATCCTCGATGTAGGTGGTTGTATCCGAGTTCTGCTTAAAAATCACGGTTGGGGTATAGCTACACTTAACGATCTTAACAGTATCGATAAAGCTTTCACAGATGCAGTAGATGCCTCGAGAGTTTTGATACCAGATGAACCAATTAAAATTTTCGAAGTGGATCCACTTCGAGCTACGGTTGCAATAGAAGTCGTAGATCCATGTGAAAATCATTCCGACGAGGAAAAAATTGACCTTGTAACTCAATATAACGAAATTATGCGTGAAAGCGGTGGTAATCCACTTGTATTAGCAACAACAATTTATGGTGAGATTCGAAGCAAAAAGTTATTGATGAATACCTTTGGAGTTTCTGTTGATCATGATTATCAAAACGTAATATTTTATGCATCGGGTCAAGCGAAACGGTACGATGATATTCAAGAGGCTCGCGAAAGTATAAGTTCGAGGAAAAGTTTTATAGCTTTAAAAAAAATTGAGGATAGAGTTAGAAATAGCGCAAAAAGAGCTGTAGAGCTTCTCGATGCAAAATCTGTTGAAGGTGGTAATTACACTGTTGTATTAGACCCAAAGCTTGCAGGAGTCTTTATACATGAGGCTTTCGGGCATTTATCCGAAGCGGATTTCATTATTGAGAATCCTCAAGCAAAAGAATTGATGTATATGGGCAGAAAATTTGGTGAGAATTTTCTTAATGTATTCGATGACGGTTCTGAAGTTCCTGAACTTCAAGGTTCTATTATTTATGATGATGAGGGAATAGCATGCAAAAAAAACTATCTCATTAAAGATGGGAAATTGATTGGGAGACTTCATTCTCTTGAGACAGCTGAGAAAATGGCTGAAAAACCAACTGGTAATTCCAGAGCACAAAATTATCATTTCGCACCACAGGTGAGAATGACTAATACTGGCATTGAGAATGGACCTCATTCCTCGAAGAATATATTTGATGGTATAGAAAAAGGTATTTACGCAATTGATTCTTATGGTGGTAACACTCAACTCGAGAATTTTTCGTTTTCTGCGGGTTGTGCATATATGATTCGCGATGGCAAAATTGCAGAATTGGTTAAGGATGTCGTTTTGCAGGGGAATTTATTCGAGACAATGGCTAATATAGAACAAATTGGAAACGATTTTATGTGGGCGAAATGGGCTGGAAATTGTGGAAAGGGTGGACAGACTGTCCCTGTGGATGTAGGAGCTCCTCATATCCGAATTAGAAACGTGACAATAGGGGGCAAATAGAGCAATTGATGTTAATTGAATGCTCTTTAAATTGATAGAGATTTTTTAAAGTACTTAAGCAATGAGAGTAGGAAACAATAAATAATTAAAAAATGGAAACAACAACTGATAAAATGTTTATGTATTCGACAAATGGTAATGCGGATTTTATGAATTGTAGAATTGTGTTTCTTTACGGTATCACAGATTATATAATAAATTATTGATGCTCCGAAAAATCGGGACGTTTACAAAGAGTTTATTAACCTAAGATAAAATTCCGGGAGGAGTTATGGAATTGATTGAAAGGCTTAAAGGTCGAGTTGACAAAGGTGAGGTGTTTTATTATAAAAGCACTTCTCGAGATATTAATTTCAAAGGTTGGAAAATCCGAAGCAGTGAAAGCAACCAGCAGCGAGGTTATGGCGTTAGAGTTTTTGTAGATGGTAAGTTGGGAACAGCTGCAACTACTGATCCAGAGGTTTTGGATAAAATAATCGACGATGCGATAACTGCTGCAAAATATGGAGAAAAACTTGACATTCAATTTCCAGGTCCAGCTGAATTTATTAGCCCGGACATTTTCGATTCGAAAACTACGAATTTTGGTCTAAACAAAATGGCGGAAGTTGGCGAAGAAATTATGTCTCGCCTTGAAGAATATAGATCAGAAGCGGATTGCGAAATCTCTCTTAGCACAGCAGAAAGCCACGTTAAAATTGCTAATACCGAAGGTTTTCAGGGAGAGTATAGAAAAACGGGATTTAGTGTTTCTGGATTTCTCGTTCGAGTTAAGGAAGGAGACATATTCTTTGCAGGTGAATCATGGCATACTACATATCGCCCTGAAAGCGAAGAAGTTATATCGAAGATTATAAACAAAATCAATAAGACTATGAAATTTCGAGATATAATCGTTCCGTCTCCTTCAGGCAAAATACCCGTGGTTTTCACTCCTGAGGGTAGTTATGTTCTTTTCCTTCCTTTTTCACTTGGTGTTAATGGGAATAATATCTACACGAAAACTAGTCCAATTTTCGACAAGCTAAATCGCAAACTATTCGATGAGAAACTAACGATTTTAAACGATGGTACACTTGATGGACGTCCTGGTTCGAGTCCGTTTGATGCTGAGGGCATCCCACAGTCACTGTTTCCAGTTGTTGAGAATGGTGTTTTGAGGAACTTTCTTTTTGATCTTAAAACTGCAGCAAAATCGGGATATAAAAGCAATGGATGTGCTCGTCGAGGCATTTTCACACCACCAACTCCCACTTTCGCAAACATTATAATAAAGGAAGGTGACAGTTCATTAGTTGATATTTTATCTGATATTAAAGAGGGAATAATGGTTGAAGCTGTCTTGGGATTAGGGCAGGGAAACGTTCTTTCCGGTGCATTCTCAAACCCTATTACCACAGGATATAAGATTGAGAACGGGAAGATTGTCGGTAGAATTAAAAACTCGGCAATCGCTGGGAACATATACGAATGTCTTACAAAAATAAATTCGATCAGCAAGGATGCGGAATGGGTTAGAGGTACATACTATGCACCTTATATACGTATCGATAATATTTCTGTGGTTAGCAAATAGCAAAAATTTATTCAATCGAAAATATCTGAGGTATTATTTAATGTATTACTCAATTGTCATTAATTTCCAATGATAACTGTTTTTATTAATGTTTATCACTTAATAGAATTAAACAGGGAACCTAATTGTGAAAATAGGTTCCCTCTGTTCTTAATTTGAGAGTGGGAATTTATTCTTCATTTAAGTTACGAGAAATTTCATTTAAAAAATTACGTTTTTCCTCCTCGTTTCGGTGGCTTTTAGTTCCCATAAGTTTATCATGATAATCCTTAATCAATCGTTCCATCTTATTAGAGACTTTATCAATTCCTAATTTTAATTCGTGGGATTCTGTTTTTGCAATAAGAGTTTTTCCGCTAAGTATAACACTAAGTTCTACATTATAGACATGATGTCCGTTGTAAGTAAGTGTGATCTGAGCATCGATTATCCTTCCAATAAACTTTGTCAGTGAAGTAATTTGTTTTTCTACATAATCTTTGGTTTCATCGTCGAGGACAAAATGACGAGCGGTAATTCTCAGATCCATCAGAACCTCCTAACTTATCATTTTCTATTACATAACAATTATTTATAATTCAATATATTTATTATCGCAATTTACATGCCAAATTAATTACCCACCGATGGAATCATTATAGGTGCTGATTTAAGTTCCTCTGGTATTATTATTATTGTATTATTTGGGGAATTAACTAATTGTTTAAGCATTTCAACTCTATACCATCTTATATAATTAGTTGTTAGGCTTTTTGAAATAATATAATTAGCTTCTTTAATCCCTTCTGCCTCGATTATCTTTCTCTCTTTTTCACTTTTTTCTTTCAATAATACAAACTCCATTTTCTGTGCATCCTGATCCGCACTTATTTTAGCGTCTATTGCATTTTCGATTTTCTCTGGAAGTTTTACATTTCGTAAAAGTATCTTGTCGATCTCGATGCCTTTTCCCTCGGAAAGTATAACAGCATGCTCTTGGATTTTCGAGACAATTTCATCTCTTTTGGCAGAATATATTTCTTCAGCTGTATTGCCCACAACGATATCTCTTATTGATGTTCTAAGTGATGGTCGAACGATTTTTACGACATAATCCGGACCAATATTCTTGTAAACATTAGCAGCTTCTTCCGGAATTAATTTATACCAAGCTGTAATATCTAGTTTTACTTTTAATCCTTCCGATGTTAAAGCCTCGATTGCATCGTCTCCGCGAATTTCTCCTTCGGCTGTGGTAATGGACATAGTATAGGCTTGAAGTCGAACATCCATTTTTACCACCTTAACAAGAGGGAATACAATATGAAATCCATTCCGTAGAACTCTAGGATAGACTTTTCCGAGAAATACCTTAACTCCGACATTTCCCGGGGGAACTATCACGAAGGGATTAAGTATGATTAGAAGGATTACCACAATAACAATTATAATTATTGTTGTAGAACTGAACTTAGACATAAACTCCCCCTTTTTTAAACATTTAAATTACCCTTTAAAATCTTAGTCATTTTGGCATACTTTGCCACTCTATCTGCTGCAGGATTCATTGTTTTACTTGGAACGATAAAGTCCTCAGGTTTGAAAAATCCGTTTCCTGCTACAATAAGGTTTGCACCGGCATCTAAAACTAAATTGATTGTGCTCTCATCAATCCCACCGTCAACTTGTATTAGTTTTTGCAAATTCATCTGCGAGCATAAATTTGACAGCATTTCTATTTTCGGCAATACTTCGGGAATAAATTTTTGCCCTGAAAATCCAGGATGTACGCTCATAACAAGTATAAGATCGAAATGCTCGAGTATACTTTCTGGAAATTTTATTTCAGTCTCCGGATTAACTGCAAGCCCCACAGATGTATTCATTTCCCTTTTAAAGCGTTGCCATTCAGTTATAGAATCGAGGATCTCCAAGTGAGTTGTAATAATGTCAACTCCGAGATTAGCAAAAGTTTTACCATATTTAATCGGTTCGCATGTCATCAGATGAGCATCGGTTGGAAGATTGGTCTTTGATAAAACAGCCTTTGCGATTGGAGCACCGAAACTTATCTCATCAACAAAATGACCGTCCATAATATCGAGATGAATCATATCTGCACCCGCAGTTTCTAATGCGATAATTTCATCCCCAAGGTTAAGAAAATCAGCAGATAATATCGATGGAGCAAGAGCCACTCCACCGCTTTTTTCGAGAAAGCTTTTTATATCAAACCTCGACATCGATATCCTTTTCAATTAATTTGCTTAAAAGTTCCACCAGTTCTCGTCGTAAAGTTATGGATAACTTGTTATATGAAACGCATTTCGTCTCTGGTGAAACTCGAATCATCCATATATTTCCAGCTTGAAATTTATAATAATTTTTTCTCAGCCATTCCCTCAAAATTCTTCTGATGCGGTTTCTTCTGGGAGCATTGCCACATTTCTTTGATATTACGAATAGGAATCTTGCATCTCCTTCATTTAATGTGCGTCTTATCTCTAAATATGAGCCTTTAATCCTTTGTTCAGTCGAGAAAAGAAGTTCGATTTCTTTCCTTCGTTTTACTGTGGGCAACCTCATTAAATTGCATTACGAAGCATTTATTATTTAAGTACCTTAAATTCTGGTTAAAATGGTCAAAATGGCATATCATCATCCACACCAAACGACTCCTCTTTGGTGCTTGCTGGTCCCTTATCTTCAAACTTAGGTTTTGATTCTGTTTGCTCAAATTCAGATTGCTTGAAATCTCCTGCCTGCACTTCTCTGGGAGTTAAAGGCGTAACCTTGAATGCGCGAATTTCCGTTTGATAGTGAGTTATTCCATCCTTATCATCCCAGGTGCTGTATCTAATATCTCCATCAACAAAAACAAGAGCGCCTTTTTTTAGCCTTTCCGCTTTTCTATCGGGAGATTTAGTGAAGTGAACTATAGAATGCCATTGAGTATCCTCTTTCCATTCACCTGATTTATCCCTCCATTTTCGATTGGTAGCCATTTTAAATTTTATAATGGCTGTTTCTCCACCTTGTGAATATCTAACTTCAGCATCCGCGCCAAGGTGTCCAATCAGAATAACTTTGTTATACATTATTACCTCCGGAGTTTTTTGCTATTATCGCAATTTTTTCAACTAACGACGGGAAATCAATACCCACTGCTTTAGCTGCCATAGGCACTAATGATAAGTCGGTCATCCCCGGCAGAGTATTAACTTCAAGGCAAAATAATTTATCATCATGCGATAACCTAAAATCCACTCTTGCGTAGTGCCTGCATCCCAGTGTCTGATACGCTTTTAATGCTAAATTTTGTGCTCGGGAAAATACATTAGTTGAAATCGGTGCAGGTACCAAATATTCACTTTTCCCTTTTGTATATTTGTGCTCATAATTATAAAATCCACTCTCAGGAACGATCTCAACAACAGGTAAAGGCATATCGTTAAACATAGCAACAGTTATTTCACGTCCGGCAATATATTCTTCAATTAAAATTTTATCACTATATGGTTTAGCAATTTCAAGTCCTTTTACAAGATCTTCCTTCGTGTGTGCGATCGTAACTCCGATTGTAGAGCCTTGATTTGGTGGTTTTACAACAAGGGGTAAATTCAATTTAAATTCGAAAATCGCATCGATTGCTTTATCTGTCCTTGTAGATGATTCTACAGTCGTCCATTTAGGTGTTGGGATGTCGATTGCTTGAAAGATCAGTTTGGAAAATATCTTGTTCATACACATTACTGAAGCCTGAGAGTCTGAGCCGGTAAAACAAATATCTTGAAGTTCAAAAATCGCCTGTATTCTTCCGTTTTCACCAAATCCGCCATGATACCCAATAAATATGACATCATATTGTTTTAGCTGATTTAAAATTGAAATTAATTTCGGTTCAGGAATTTCAAAAGATTTTACAATATGCCCCTTTTTTGCTAAGCCATTGGCAATCGCATTTCCGGTATCGTTTGATACCTTCGCTTCTTCGGAATTTCCCCCATAAATTACTGCGATTTTCATGTGTTTTAAATCAATATTTTATATTGTCTGAGTTGGAAAACTTAGACAAAAGTGGTTATCGAGCACCATTTAAGTTTTACTGCTTTTGATGTCGTCTTGTAAAAAGATTTTTGATAAGATTGAATCCCTTTATTAAACCAAATACTCCAGCAGTGATTTGTGGTATTGTTGAATTATCTATTTTGGATGTGAATCGAGAAACATTTTGGATTGAATCTTGGGCTATCGCTAAAATATCACGAGTATGTTCGAGATTTTCATCTAAGATTTTAAGGATTTTTTGAGTATCATTTAAAAAAGCAGTCAGGTTAGTATTAATATCCTTTATATCAGCTTTGGTTCTATCTATCCACTTTCTAAGTTTCAACCATGTACAAAAAGCTACAATAGAAAATATCAAAGAACCCAGTGCTATTACCCAAACGCCTATTGCTATCCAGGTTTCTGGACTCAATCTATTTCTCCCTGTTTTTTGCTTTTATATGTTTCTGAGCCCTTTTGAATAGCTTCTTTTAATGACTCTTTAGTTTCAGCAAGCTTAGCTAATTCCACTTGGATGATATTGCGAATCTTGTCGATTTCATGTTTTCCTTCATCCAATGCTTGACCGGCTTGGCGACCAAGATATTCTCTTGTTTCACGTCCCGATGCTGGTGCGAATAACAGTGCTAATCCTGCTCCAATAACTCCACCGATTAAAAAACCGGCAATGAATGTATCTACACCACTTTTATCAGCCATCTCTTTCCTCCTTACTTTATTTATTGTGTGGAGGTGATCCTCTTTATTTTCTACCAGTATTAATAATTTGAATAATTACTAAATAGTCAAGTGTTAAAATTTTCACTTATTTTCGAAGGCTCACACAATTTTAACTTCTTGGATAAGCTCTGTAATAGCTAGTTTATAATTTTCCTTTAAATCAAAATCCTTAAGGTCATAAACACTATTTCATTTCTAACTCGAGTGACAGGTCGAACTGTGGTGCTGAATGAATTATTGCTCCTATCGATATGAATTCGACTCCTATCTCTGCATAATCTAGTACTGTATCGATATTTATTCCGCCACTGGACTCAAAGGATATTTCCGAGTTTTTTTCTTTCCGAAGTTTTACGGCTTGTTGTGTCATTTCGGGTGTGAAGTTATCTAACATTATTCTATCCACCGGGCTCGTAAGAGCTTGCTCTAATTCTCGAAGATTGCTAACCTCGATCTCAACAGGAACATTAGGTTTGCCTTTTGAATAAAGTAAAGTCAATGCCTGGGTTATTCCACCAGCAGCGGTAATGTGATTGTCCTTAACGAGTATCATATCATAAAGCCCCATTCTGTGGTTTTCGCCACCACCGCATTTAACGGCGTATTTCTCAGCAAGTCTTAGTCCTGGTATAGTTTTTCTCGTATCAAGAATTGCAGTTCCAGTTCCCTCGACAGCTTTAACAAAATTCGCAGTTCGAGTTGCAATACCTGATAAATGCCCAAGAAAATTTAAAGCAGTTCGTTCCGCTGTTAGGATGGAATGAGCAGAACCGGATAGTTTTACAACGACATCTCCAGTGGTTAATTCTTCGCCGTCATTATAATGAATATCGAAGTTGATGGAATCATCGACAATTGCGAAGGTTGCTTTTGCAAATTCAATTCCAGCGAGAATACCACAACTGCGGCATATTATCTGTCCGGTTGTTTGAAGATACGGTGGCACAATCGAGGTCGTTGTTATGTCCCCAACACCGATATCCCTCTCGAGTTCATCGCCTACTAATCGATATATGTAAAATCTATTAATCTTCATGTAATTACAGAAGACGACTCAACGTTTTTCGATGAGCCGTCTGATCTGATTATTTCATTTTTATCGGTTCTCTATGATAGATAATTATTTCTTTATAGAAACCTATGATTATGTCAACCTAATATTACTTAATGTAATATATCTTTTTTACAGTTTCATAATCGTTATTTCTGACACGAACAAGGTATATGCCTGCTGGAATATCAGATGGTTGCCAAGTAAGTCCAAGTATTCCTGCATTAACTTCGCCTTTGTAAACTGTGTAGTTATGCTTCCCTACAATATCCATAACAACTACTGAAATCAAACCATCTTCGGGGACAAGAATTGAAAAGGAAACAGATGAATTAAAAGGATTCGGAGTAATATCGATGTTAATACTTTGAGGATGGTGTGTAATTTGCTCTTCTATCCAAGGACCAAATGTCCAGTTTGTTGTTCTTATATCGTCGATATACCAACCTTCACCTGTTATATGAGCGTCGCTCCCAAATCTAAACCTGAATTTCACATAACCAAGAAAATCCAACGGAAAAACAGCTAAGTTCCAATCCTGAGTACCGGAATAACAAGGTGTATTAGCCGCAAATGGTGATGCAAGATTACTTCGTGTCCTATATGGATAATGACCAATTGGATCTAACTGTCTCCATTCTTCTGTGCCTACAAGATTAACCTCGACAATTCCACCATCCCAAGCATATCCTGGACGAGTATCATCATTTTCAGCGTCGATCCAATAATAGAAGAAAAGAGTATCTTCATCGGAAACGAAAATTACAGGTGTCATAAGTCCAGCATCCAAACCATCGGCATAATCTGCATGTCCAGTTCCACCACATTTAAAGCTGTGACTACCACTGAGTTTCCTTGCTGTAGAAACGTGCCATTGGTTTGTATATGTTGAGGTTACGCTGTAATCTCGCCAACCGGGAGCACCGGTTTCTACATCTTCAAAAAAGCTTAATGTGACAATAAACCTAAACATAGAAATACTATCGGGAGCGAAACCTACATTTGCAGCAGCGGAGTTATCTGTGGCTATAATTCTATAATCTATTGTGTCATTAATACTAGGAAAAGTTGTTGGGAAATTGGTTATCCATATATCTTCATAGTAATCGTATGAAAATGGAATAGCAAGCTGTAAAGTTCCATTTATTGAGTATTCCAACGTTACGCCTCGAACAGAACCATTATCAGTTGCTTGAGCTACAACCTCTGGTGGCCATATTGAAAGGGATGCATTAACAATTGGTGTGTGATTTACTATAGGTGGAATTGTATCTTTTCTAACACGGAAAGAAAAAGAGCCAGCTCCTGGGGGTTCTTTAACATCGAACCCACTGGGTGCTTTGATATAAAAATGGTAATATACTCGGGAGTTTAGTTGCTGAGCTGGGATATTTGCAACCCATGTGGAACCAGTGTATGTTAAAGTAGTGCAGCTCCAAGGAGGAGAGTTAACATAGTAACAAAAAGCTGTAGAATCGATTTCTAATACTGTGAATATTTTAGCACTAACAAAGTATTCCCCAGTTGTATCCTCCTGATCACCTATGCATCTATGGGTGATGGCCATTAATTTTTCCGGTCCTATGCCATGATTGTTATATGCAAGAAATATTGCTTCTGAATTTGGTGTTCCGTTGGATAGGTCCCCATCGTCGTCATCTGCTACTAACATCTCATCCAAATATTCCTCGAAATTAACGGGATGTCCGAATCGCGTTCGGTGTACAAGAGAGTCGGTGTATCCGATACCCAATGCAGTTCGAATCTGCCACCAAACTGCAGAAATTATTCTACTGTCATAATGTACTTCACCTACTATATCTGTTGGATACATCAATCCATTATTCAAATTCCTCATATAGTAACTTGGAGCGGAGGGATTAACTCTATTTCCCATTAAAGGATCGTTTAGGAATGAACACGGAAAATAATCAGACAGGGCTTCGTTTATTGCTCCAGATTCTCCTGAATAGGGGAAAGATACACCACTGTATATTCTCCCAGTAACCAAGTGTTGATATTCATGATAGACCACATCTGCGTGCATCGATAGATCATTGTATCTATTAGGAACTCCGAAATTTATATTCACTCCATCTGAGAATGCATTATCTCGAATTCTGGAATCGCTTACATTCCCCTTAACTCTATAATCCATACTTGAATAACCCAGATAGTTCTTAACGAAATCGTGAACTACATTTACATGATAGTACATATTTATTTCGTTTTCTATTGCAGGCGGGGTACACCATAAATGATCATATATGGGACCAGTGACTGTTGTATCCATATTAGAACTTGGGTTCGTGCTATTACGAGTTACCTCACAGTAGTTTCCATATAGCTTTGGGTGAAAATTAAAAGGTGGTGTGCTTCCAGCTACTGAATAATTTCCAAAAGAATCGGTGTAAGCACCTGTGCCGTTAACTTGCAAAAAAGCGTATTTCATGTTTCCTACTTGCATCGTATCATCCGAGAATTCCGGATGATATTGTATTTCCACCTTCCCGGATAGTGTTGGGAGTTCGTTAAGTGCGCGTAAAACCTCGCCTGTCTGAGCATCAACCCAGATTATGTATAATGCTAAGGGTTTGTTTATCATTATCTTAAGCCACCATACATATTTTCCTTCATATTTCTTACCATTTGGAATAGCACCAATTCGAATATGCGATTCTCTTAGTTCATAATCGCTTACACCCAAGAATTCTATCGCATGATCTAATGCTTTGGATTTGCTAATTGTTTCTGATACAAGTGGTTTATCCATAGGTTTTATGCCACTGTGATAGAAGAATACTTCACCTTTATCATTTATCCTGAATTCAGCATTGCCTCCAATAACCGATGTTCCGTTGTAATGCTGGTCAAGTGTAACATACCAGAATTTTCTTATCTTTTCTGAGCGTTGGTAACTAAGGTTTTCAGGTGATACTCCAATCAAGGAAGGATATGTTCTAGCAAAATCAAAAGCAGCACTTACAGCATCCTGTGCATTGTCGATTTTATTAAATTTCGTAGCAATAGATTCTGGTATCATGTGTACTACATTTCCACCAATAGGATCAACTTTAACTTTTATCGTTAATATATCATTAATGTTAAGGCGTTCTAAACCTGAAATGTTTACTGCTTTGGGATAATCCACATTAACTTCAGGAAGACCGGCATCGTATGCAACAAATCCAAATGACAAACTTACTACGAGTAACACAGTCATAAACAACAACTTATACATGATAAAACCTCCGATTTATTTAATTTTCAAAGTTAAATTTCACTTCATACAAAGTTTGAACTTTATTTTACACAACATTATACAACATTTTTATAGATAAGAAATAAAAAAGTTTTTAATCGGGAAATTTTGGAATAATTCTAAATATTATAGAAAAACGTAAAGTCTAAGACTTCCAATTAAACATTTTCCCTTGACTTAAATGCTATGTGAAAATACTTTCTAATTCCATGCGGGAGTAGCTCAGCTGGTAGAGCACCACCTTGCCAAGGTGGCTGTCGCGGGTTCAAATCCCGTCTCCCGCTTTTGTTACTCTTGGGATTTCGACTTAATTTTATATGATATAACTAACTGATATTATCGTGAGAGGCTTGAAGTTTTATGTCTTAAAGATTTTCTTGTAAATTTCAAGCGTACAATTTATTATTACCCCTGAAAATCGCTAATATACTGGCGGCGTAGCCAAGCGGTAAGGCAGAGGCCTGCAAAGCCTCGATTCATCGGTTCAAGTCCGATCGCCGCCTTTTCTATTACTTGCTGCGAAAATGTTTAACAATATCTTATTTGACTCATAAAATTATAAATATACTATAAATATATAGTTATCATTCTTGACAGATAATTTTCTTTTTACAATTTGACTTTAATAATTAAATTTCAAATTCAGAATTACTTAAGCAAGAAAATGTTTAGCAAACTTATAAACAGTGGAAGCAAGAATTTTTTAAGGTATCGAAATATCCCAACCTTAGCTACGTTAGCATTAATAATACTATCAATAATTCTTCTAGTAGCTATGTTCTGGCTTACTGAAGTTGTCCACGGAATGATGATTAGAAATACAAGACGTATAATGAACACTCATGCTAAATTATGGGCATTGAGTTTGGCACGGGAAATTGAGGGTCCAGAGCTTACAATACTTTTCGAGGAAGTTATTGAGAAGGCAGATTTCCCCGTTCTATTCACTACTGCCGATTGTGAACCGCATTCGTGGCGAAATCTTCCTGTGGCTTCAGGAGATACGACGCAGAAAGGTCGAAAGAAAGTTAAACGATGGCTGGAAAAAAATCGGGGAAAGTATCCGCCTATTGCAGTCAGAATTCCTGAAACTAATAAGGCTTATGCATACATCTTTTTCGGTGAATCTCCGGTTATGAAATGGCTCAGAGTAGCTCCTATTATTGAGATGATTATTATTTGCATTATGTTTGTAATTGGTGGCATTATTTATTCAAAAGTCAAACGATATGAGCGACAGAATCTATGGCTTTCA
The DNA here is from genome assembly GCA_964562425.1 of uncultured bacterium. Taxonomy (GTDB): domain Bacteria; phylum UBP14; class UBA6098; order B30-G16; family B30-G16; genus JAUWMV01. The sequence goes on along the minus strand of CAZLTJ010000029.1, from coordinate 7,616 downwards.
TTGGCGAAAGAAGCAGCCCATCAAATGGGAACTCCAACATCATCTTTGCTGGGTTGGATACAGCTTATTAACGACGAAATAAGTAGTTCCAAGGACTTAGATGAAATCCGAAAATACATTTTTGAGATGGAGAGAGATGTAAATAATCTTTCAAAAATTGTAGTTCGTTTCGGTCAAATAGGTAGCAAACCGGAATTGTCTCCCGTTGACCCTATCGTTATCGCAAAAGATGTAGCTGGATATCTTAAAGATAGAATTCCACAACTTAATAAAAAGATAAAATTTGAAGAACAGTATGAGTCGGTTCCTATGGTCATGGCAAATAAACTCTTATTGTCCTGGGCTCTAGAAAACTTGATTAAAAACTCGGTTGAATCTATTGGTGCTGGAAAGGGTTCAATTCTCGTTGCTCTGCGCAACAATGTTGATGGTGATGAAGTTCATTTTATTGTATCCGATACAGGCAAGGGTATTCCACTACATCTTCATAAAAGGATTTTTTCTACTGGTTTCACTACAAAGAAAAGAGGTTGGGGTATTGGTCTTTCACTTACACGTCGAATTGTGCAAGACTATCATCACGGTAAATTATATCTTTTAGAAAGTAAGCCGTATCAAAGAACTACGTTTATAATAGCTTTACCATTGATAAATGCTTCGCAGATATAAGAAGGTTTTTTTTAAAATCTTTTAAATTGTAACTTCCTTATTTACAATGCCTTTATGACGAAGAATATTTGTGATAGCCGATAGTAAAACCTCTTCAGCATAATCTAAATTCCCGTAAATAGAACATCCTGCAGCATTTTTATGTCCACCACCTCCAAAAATCCTAGCTATCGAGCTTGTATCGATGTTGTCACTGCTTCTTAGTGATGCTTTGACATTATTACTATCAATTTCCTTGAGCAAAATTGCTACTTTTACGTTCTTCAAGGACATCGCAAAATCTATTATACCCTCAGATTCAGTTATAGATGTGGAATATTGTTGCGCATCCTTTTTCTTGATTGTCATAAATATTACTTCCCCATTCAGATAACTTCTAAGACTTGTAAGTGCTATGCCGATGTTTTTTAAAAAGGATTCAGAATTACAGTAATAAAGTTTTTCAGTTAGGATTTTTGGATTAGCACCAAGTTCAACAAGATCTCCTGCAACTCGAAATATCTCGGGCGTAGTATTGGGAAATGAAAATTTTCCGGTGTCTGTTAGTATTGCAACATAAAGAGCGGATGCAATTTTCTCATTTATTGGTATGGACATTTTATTTAGTAGATAATAAATCATTTGAGCTACTGCAGGTTTATCAACCTCTACCCAGTTTATCTCACCAAACATCATATTTCCTTTATGATGGTCGATTATAATTAATGGGATTGAGGGCTGAGTTCCGAAAATACCCCAATCAACTCGGTCCGGACTTGAACAGTCAAGAACAATGGCAATATCTGCTTTTTTAGTTAACTTAGAGAACTTCTCTCCATATTGAGCAAGGAAAGAATATTTTCCTTTGAAACTTGCAAGGGAAGGAATGAATACTTCTTTACCTATGTTAGAAAGAGCCATAGAAAGAGCAACCGAACTTCCAAGGCAATCTCCATCCGGTGAAATGTGACCAGTAATAACAAACGATTGATTCCTATTTATTGCATTAATTATGTCTTTTGGAATATTCATTACTTACTCACTGGTTTTATGATTCATAGAATTCATTTTTCATCTGATGTTTGTTCGCTTATTGGTTTTTGTTGATCAATAAGTATCTCAATTTTTTGTGCTTGTTCCATTGTGTGATCAGGTGCGAAACTCAGTATTGGAGTTATTTTGAGACTTACTCTTTGCCCCAAGAGCCTTTGAATATATCCTGCAGCATGAAAAAATGCAGTATCAACTTCTTTCCAAACTTCTTCGTTACCTAAAACGCTCCAATAAATTACTGCATTTCTTAAATCGGCAGAAACTTTGGCTCCTGTTATTGTTACAAGTCCAGATAATCTTGGGTCGGAAATATCTCTTTGCAATATGTCACTGATTTTTTGCGCGATAAGACCACCAACTTGTTCTGTTCTCGTAGACATGAAATACTCCTCAGTAAAATCTATAAGACATCGTCTTCGTGCCTATAAATCATTCAAAATTATATGAGATTAGAAATTTGGCAAGAGAAAAAGTTTTGTTAGAGCAACTCTGTATTTATGTTAATAATGACGACTCTTCGCTCATGTTCTACGACTTCAAGGACTTTATCCAAAAGTCCGTTTACATAAGATTTGTTTTGATTAACAGTAGCAATAGATATAGCTGTTCGTTGCCACTTGTCTAAGTAATCTACTTCAGCCACCGAAACATTAAATCTCGATCGAATCTTGTCCCGTATTGATTTTACAACAAATCTTTTCTCTTTTAGAGATCTACAACCTGGAATATGGAGATCGAATGTTCTAACCCCAATAATCATTTCGAATTAATCAAATTATAAATTTTATGACATGTTGGAATTTAAGTTACTAATGTGATTTGTTAATTTCAGAATATATTATATGTTTTACCGACTGAAATATTACTATAAATAATTAAATATCTTTAACATTTAAATAATTCTCACAAAATTCACAATATTAATTTATGATACAAAGATAAAATTTCAATCTAAAGTACGTTTTATTTTAATTTTTATGAAAGCCTCAACTGTGTCACCAACTTCCAAACCTTTGAACCCCTCGATTAAAACACCGCATTCTAAACCAGCAATAACTTCCTTTACAGCGTTTTTAAATCTTTTTAGTTCGACGATTTTCGCTTCCCCGATTTTTTCGTTATCTCGAGAAATTCTAATGTCTGCATTTTTCCTCAGCACACCCTCCTTTATATAGCAACCAACGACATTGTTACGAAACAGTTTTAAAATTTCCGCTGTGCCAAGAAATTCTTCATGAACCTTAGGTTCAAGCAAACCCTCAAGAGCCTTTTTAATATCTTCTTCAAGATCGTAAATAACATTATAAAGACGAATTTCAACGTTTTCTTGTACTGCTGCTTCTCTTGCTCTGGCATCAGGTTTAACACCAAATCCTAAAATAATTGCTCTCGATGCCACAGCAAGCAATATATCGTTTTCCGTTATATTTCCTGCGCTTTTATGAATTATTCCAAGCTTTACTTCATCGGACGAAAATTGTGATAGCATATCAGATATTGCTTCTGCGGATCCTTCAACATCACTCTTCAAAATTATTCTAAGAGTTTTTTTCTCTTTTTCTATTGTCGTCTTTTGATAGAAATCGGCAAGAGTGGTTCTATATCGGAATCTGCCCTGTTGCTCTCTGATATTTCTTTTCTGTAATGCTAATTCAGAAGCGCTTTTCTCTGATTCAGCTACGAAAAAAAAGTCTCCAACTTCCGGAACACCTTTGATCCCCATAATCTGAATAGGTCTTGAGGGTTTAGCTTCTTGGATAATTTTTCCTCGTTCGTCAAAAATGTTTCTAATTCTACCAGAATATATACCTGATACTACAGGATCTCCTTTTCGAAGTGTTCCGTTTTGGATAAGGACATTAGCTGTGGGACCTTTGCCTTTATCAAGTTTGGCTTCAAGAACAATCCCTCTGGCTAGTTTATCCGGATTTGCTTTCAGTTCCATCAATTCAGCTTGTAATATTATATATTCAATGAGAGTTTCAACTCCCATCCCAGTTTTTGCCGATATTTCAATACATAATGTATCTCCACCCCATTTATCGCATAACAACTCTAAATCGGATAGTTGTTTCAAAACATTATCAGAAGAAGCGTCTGGTAAATCCATTTTATTTATGGCAATAATAATTGGAACACCTGCTGCTCTTGCATGACTTATCGCTTCTATAGTTTGAGGCATGACTGAGTCTTTCCAATCGATTATAAGTATGACAATATCAGTAACCTGAGCGCCTCTGGCACGCATTGCTGTGAATGCTCTGTGTCCAGGTGTATCTATAAAGGTTATATACCCATACTCGGTCTCAACCATATAAGCACCAATATGTTGTGTTATACCCCCCACTTCTCCAGCTACGATATTCGCTTTTCTTAAGTAATCTAAGAGTGTAGTTTTTCCATGATCAACGTGCCCCATAACTGTTACGACAGGTGGGCGGTGAACAAGCTTGGATTCATCAAGTTCTTCTTCTTCCTCATATATTTTCTCTTCGATGTCAATTTTCTTTGCTTGTTTTTCGTATGATTCTGAAATCAAAGATATTGTTTCATAGTCCGATCGCTGGTTTAAAGTTACAATTACTGCTAATTCTTTAAAACATTTTTCAATTAATTCTGCTGTATTAATATTTAGTCTATCAGCAAGTTCTTTAGTTGTCATAAGCTCATGTACCTCAATAATATTGGGATCAATAATTTCCATTTCCTCTTCAGATCTTGTGGTTCTGCGATATTTTTTCCGTTTCTTTGTTGCGTATAGTTGAGATAAAGTTTGGCGCACTGTCTCTGAAACTTTCTCTTTTGTTATTGTTTTTAAAAGATCTTCACGCCTTTTCCTACGTTCTTCATCGACTTTTCTGACCTCTGCGGCGTAATCTCGTCCTTTGGGTTTTTTCTTTTTTCTGCGTCTTTTTCTTGTTTTTCTGTATTCTCTTCCTTCCTTTATCTGTAATTCTGCTGTTGCTACTGCCTTCTGGACTAGATCCTTTTTTTCCGCTTGGATTTTAGCAGCTTCCTTTTCATGGGAAAGTTTTTTTCTTAACTTCTTATCCATTTCATCTGTGAAAATGCTCATGTGACTTTTAACATCAAAGCCTAAATCGGATAGAAGCTGAACTAGAGCTTTACTTGAGAGATCGAATTCTTTCGCTGCTTGATATATTCTTTTCTTAGCCATAGCCTTTTATTCTTGTAAATATTAGTTTACTGCAATTCCATGAAATGAAATCTATTAATAACAATTTTTTTTATGTTTACAAATAGTATTTTATAAAATGAATGAAAAAATTACTTGTAGGGTAATTAATTGCTGGAATTAAATAGATTTGAAAAGACATTTCGAGGAAAAATTTATTATCCAATTTTTAGTCACAGAACGTGATTAGTATTGTAATTCATGATCATAGATCGTTTTTCGATTATATCTTTCTTTCGTTCCGATTAGTTTCTGAATCTTCTTTTGTTTCTCCCAGTTGTGAATCAAGAATTTCGTTAAGACGCTTATCTTTAGTAACGAAAGCCTTTTCTTCTTCAATTTCGCGAAGTTTTTTACGGGCTTTGAGAAGTATATCTCCTGCTCGATCACCAATTTCGTCAATCGAGTGTAAAAGTTCTTCCTTCATTCGCGCAAGTTTCTGAACTGAGTCAATTTCGAATTTTTTCAGTACTTCCAATAGTTCAGGTTCAAGAATATCCGTTTCATTAAGTGGGGTCAGAGAATCTTTGTAGTTTTCATCGCCATATATGGTAAGTCTCCAACCTACAAGTCTTGCAGCGAGTCGAGCATTTACACCACCTTTGCCTATAGCAAGCGAAAGTTGATCCTCGGGTACAATCAGAACTATTTTATGCTCATCGGGATAAAGATATGTTTCCTTAACCTCTGCAGGAGCAACTGCTTTTTTAACAAATTCTTCCGGGTTCGTGTAGTAAGGAACAATATCAATTTTTTCATTGGAAAGTTCTTTGACTACCGATTGAACTCTAGTGCCCTTAAGTCCTACACATGCACCTACTGGATCAATTCTATCGTCGGTAGAATATACTGCTATCTTTGTTCGTTCTCCAACCTCACGAGAAACCGCAACTATCTGGACTCTACCCTCGTATATTTCTGGAACCTCAAACTCAAAAAGTTTCTTAACAAACTCAGCAGCTTTACGGGATAAAATAACTTGAGCACCCTGAGTATCCTTCCGAACATCTTTTACATATACTCTAATTGTTTTGCCGATTGGAAGGTGTTCGTCGGGAATTTGCTCCGATCTCAGAATGACTCCTTCTGTTCGTCCTAAATTAATAAGGATGTTACCCTTATCGACTCTCGAGACCATTCCTGATATTATTTCTCCTACTCTATGACGATAATCTGCATAAACGAGTTCTCGTTCTCTTTCCTTAATGTGCTGAATAAGACTTTGCTTAGCCACAGTAATTGCAGATCTCCCGAACTCTGAGGGTGAAAGTTCAATAAGGATTTCGTCACCCACTAGAGCGTCCGGTTTTGTCTTCTTAGCTTCCTTTTTTGATATTTCGAGTGCAGGATCATTAACTCTCAGTGCAACAGTTTTTGTTGCTAAAATTTGTATTGTTCCTATCTTCGGATATATTTTAACATCAATGTTTTCGGATGTTCCAAATTTTTTACGTACTGCAGACAATATTGCTTGTTTAAGAGTTTCTGTTATAAGTTCAGAATCTAAACTTTTGTCCTTAACAAGATCCTCAAGTGCCTCTACAATTTTAATGTTGGAAATATCACTCATTGTTTCCTCCAATATATTTCAAATAATTAATATTAGCTTAACGGATTCTATTAAACATTCAATTGAAAAATAAGCGGATTAAATTGTTGAAGCAACCTATATCAAAAATTAAAAGTTAAAACTGAATTTACAAGATTTTCTTTTGCTATAATGTGATCTTATGTGGAATACTAAAATATTGTCAATAAATAATTTTTGCTGAACAAATTTTATCGAGTGGTATTAAAATTGATTCATCTTCTGTCTCTAATGAGATTGTATCTTGGTCGGCTTCGACTAATGTACCCTCATGTGTTTTGCCATCTGGAAGAACTATTCTGACATTCTCGGATATCACTCGTTCGAAATCCCGGATAGTTCTAAGCGGTCTGTCAAGACCTGGAGATGAAACTTCTAAGAGATAATTATGCGGAATTATATCAGCATCGTCCAGAGCTTTTGAAATCTTTTTTGTCAGTGTTGAGATTTCCCCGATGTTAATTCCACCTGATTTGCAAACAAATACTCTTAAAATTGAAATTTTACCTCGACCGACGACACCAATCTCCACCAATTCACTTCCATTTTGCTCGACAATTTGACTTATTATGTTATCGATTTGTGGCAAAAGTTCTTTCATCTCTACGACCCCCTTATTAAATGCAATAAATGTTGTAATTGAAGGATGTCAAATGAATACAATTTATAAAATTTATAATTTAGATTTCCACCTAAATTTTTGCTTCTGGGAGAAAAATGGCATTTTATTGTTATTTTTTTTTGCACGAAAAAATTCGGTTTGGTATTGACAATTTGGAATTTAACAATATTTTAAATATAAGTATGTTAACTAGAGAATCTGGAAGTAGTTTTATGACGAGTTAAAAGTTAAATTTGTGAATCCGATTAGATAAGTTGCTTATTCTTCGAAATGCTTTCCTGAGATTGTTATAGAGCCGCCACTCGAGGTATTCGATTTTTATGTTTTATTTCGAATTCAACCTAAAGAAAGGGGGTAATTATATCGATCGATAATTTCATTTAAATGTAACGTTAAACAAAGATGGAGGTTTGTATTATGTCGGATTATCAGTATTCAGGTTTGAAGCACTATGTGCCTTACCAAACGTTGAATACAGGTGGAGGTGTTGGCTTAGATAAGGTAAACCT
>CAZLTJ010000028.1:0-22145 GCA_964562425.1 uncultured bacterium | reverse complement strand
GAATAGGCATACGCAGAGGACTTAAAATCCTCCGGGCAATAGCTCGTGCGGGTTCAAGTCCCGCTCCCGGCATTTACAAATGTGTAAATTGAAAACTGCATTATATAATTTTTATTAATCCATCTACTTAACAATGCGAAGAACTTATAATAGTTTGACACTTAAAAAAATCTTGACACTGAATTTTTAAAGTCTATAATATCGATTCACGATCCCATCGTCCAGTCTGGTCAGGACACAGGCCTTTCAAGCCTGTGACACGGGTTCAAATCCCGTTGGGATCGCTTTTCTTTCTATGCTATTAAAACTGGAATTAAGTATCTCGAGAGATAATAAATTATGTTTACGCTCTGTAATATTATCCGTTACTATGAGTAGGTTCAAGTGTCATACATATTTTCTTCTCTACTTCATCGAGCAAATTGAATTGAATTCATTGATAGCCAAAAAAAAATTAGCAAAGATGATGGTTTACTTAAGACATCCTGAGGTAAATAGCCATATTAAAACTGAATGAGTTTCTTTAACGTTTCTGAGACCTTTTTATTCTTTTAAGTTTAACTCGGAAGAAAATTTTTTTATCCTCAGAAGTTTTCGCAATAATAATTTCTTCCATTCGGCTTCGAGGTAATCTTTCGCTCAAGGTTACTCTAATTTGGAATGAAGTACCCTCTGGTGTAGCTTGCACACTATCAGGAAACGATACTAACCCTTCAAGAACTCTTGCATGACCGACACTGAGTAAAATAGTTTTCTCAGCCACAACAGAACTTGGATCAAGTCTATAAAGCTCACACCAGACACTCTCTGCAGCAAATAATTTCACATTCCCATAAACTGTGTCGTTGTCTGCCAGAGTATCAAATTCAATAACTGAAGGAACAAAGAGCACACCTCCAGAATCCAAAACAGGTATAGCTTCGGAATTGGGTTCGGTTTCGATTCTAAGTATTAAATAGGCTCCAATAGCCAATGTTCCTCGAACCTGTCTTGCAACTTCGGAAACATCGACACCCAAGAGAAAATGCCTGTTATATAGCGATTTGTCATCAGGAAAATTTATATACATTTCAGCACTCGACATTGAGTCAGGTGCAACTTGCATAGTTTCCGGTTTAGTATAAAAGAAGTTTTCATCTACGATATCTTCAAAGCCGGTTACTGAAGTTCCAATATCAGAGGGTTTGCTTGGTTGCATATAGAAAAGCGTTCGAAAAGATATTTGACTTATTTTAATTTTATATCCATATTTTTCCGAGATATTGCATTCCTCACCAATTGGAACGTTTTGTATAAGAAAGGTTGACGGTGAAACTCTAATAGTAGCACACATTAACGAACAATAGATCATAAGCAGAAGCATGAATGCAAATATTTTATTACATTTTTTCATCTTTTTCATTAACTATTTCAGGATTTCAATATTTTAGTTAAATTATCTAATTCTTCAGAGATTTTCTCCCATTCATCCCACAAGAATTTCATTTTAGAATCAAGCTTGGACGATTCCTTCGATAATTTCTTTATTCTCACTGCATTCTTAGCAACAAATGTCTGTCCCATAAGTTGTATTATATTATCTCTTTCAGTTTCTAAATTTTCAAGTTCTATTTCAATTTCACTTATTTCGTTTCTTAACCTGTTATACCTATTTTTTGCAAACCTAAGTTCATTTACAGTTTTTGGGCTTTTCTTTTTATATACTTTTTGCAGATCGGAAATTCCAAGCTTTCTCTGCTTCCTCTTTTCCAAAAAATAGCTAAAATTCCCAGAATATTCATTAATGTACCCATTTTCAAAAGCCCAAATTTTGTTAATTGTCTTATCGAGAAAAATTCTATCATGAGATACAACAATCATCGTGCCGGGAAAAGCTGCAAATGCATCCTCAAGAATCCTTCTACTGTTGATATCCAGGTGATTAGTAGGCTCATCTAAAAGGAGAAAATTTGAACCGAGAAGAGCAAGTTTTGCCAATGCAACACGGGATCTTTCACCTCCTGAAAAGGTTCCTATTCGTCTGAATACATCGTCAGCAGAAATAGAAAAAGCTCCTAGAAATGTTCTAACCTGCTCATCCTCTGCACCCGGTATATAATATGAAATAGTGTCAAAGGGTGTACTGTCATTATCTAAGTCATCAAATTCCTGAGTATAATAACCGGGCGCAGCATTTGTGCCCAATTCTATTATTCCATTCTGAATTGGAATTACACCAGTAATAAGTTTCAAAAGCGTTGACTTTCCGCAGCCATTCCGACCCACAACGCCTATTCTGTCACCTCTCCCCAAAAGAGTTTCAAAATCCTTGAACAAAGTCTTTTTCCCGTAAGAATGCGATAAACCTTGAATACTGAGAACCCTATTACCGCTTCGCTGTTTAATTTTTAGCTTTATTCTGAATCCGTGATCAAATGTCGGGGAACTGATTCGATCAAACTTTTCTAATTTTTTCCTACGAGATTGTGCTTGCTTTGTTTTTTGTCCTGCAAGATTACGTCGGATGAATTCCTCAGTTTTTTTAATATATTCCTGCTGATGTTTAAAGGTTTTCATCTTCCGATTTAGATATTGTATCCTTTGAATCTCATATTTGTCATAATTTCCATGGTAAACCACAATACCATCTTGATCTAATTCAATAATCTTGTCCGCAACAAGATTTAAAAAATATCTGTCGTGACTAACAAGCACATAAGGTAATCTAGTGCTTCGCAAAAATTCCGCCATCCAAACCAAACCATCATAATCAATATGATTGGTGGGCTCATCGAAGAACATTATATCCGGATCTTGTAATAATACTGCTGCTATAGCTGCTCTATTACGCTCTCCACCAGAAAGAGTGTCTACAGGTTGATAGAAAACACTCTCATCAAACCCTAACTTAGACAGAACTTCCTCACATTTATTTTTTTTAGCATATCCACCAAGATATATGAATTCGTTCATAAGTTCCTCATATTCATTCGGTTCCTCAAAATCTGAATCTAACCTTAATTTTAATTCCCACCATCGCTTATTCTGAGCAAGAACGCTATCTACAAGGAGCATTTTACCCTCAAGACGCTGTTCCTGCCTCAAAAATCCAATTCTGAGCCCCTTATTTCTGAAAACCTCCCCCTCTGTAGTTTCAAGTTCACCTGCAATAACTCTAAGTATCGTGGTTTTGCCAAGACCATTTTTCCCTACAAGAGCAAGACGGGTTTGATCAGTGATTGTCAGCGAGATATTTGAGAAAATCCTCGAAGTACCAAAATAAAAACCTATTTCATCTGCGATAATTAAATCCATAATATGATCAATATAAAAAATATAATCCATTTATGCAATTTCTTCTTGACTTCACTTCTTCAAATCATAGAATTAGGCGGAAAAGGAGGAGATATGGGTAAGAGAAAAACTCGATCTTTTATAGACAAAGTAACTAAGGGCACCGGTCCAAGAGGTGCACGATGTGAAATTTGTGGTGAAATCATTCAAAATATTAAGACAATCAGACCCTATAAATCTAAATCCGGGAATTGGCGATATATTGAAGAGATGCATAAGGTTTGTAAATGTAACGAAAAAGAAATACTTATCGATAAAAGCATTTCATAAATATCCTTTATTCTCGACTTATTCTTATCATACTGTTCCGGCTAATGTAGAATTTCAGATTCACAGTTATTTTATTCACTTATCTAAATCCTTTGAGCGATAATCTCCGCAACCTTTTTCCCACTTAATAGCATACCACCAAAAACTGGTCCCATTCTAGGACCACCGTAAATAGCATTGCAGCACATCCCTGCGCAAAAAATTCCCGGGAAAAATTCCTTTGTATTTTCTAGAATTGATCTTTCACCCATCTCAGCCCACATAGGTTTTTCTCCTATAACTTTTCCAGTAGGTGTATCAAGCTTTAGTCCGCTTTTCCTTTGAATTATAGATGCAATCTCAGCGGCATGACCAGTGGCGTCAACTACATACTTTGATCTAACCGTTAGTGGGTCAACATGCAATCCGGCCATTTCCACAGCACTCCAATTAATAACGAGACCTGTAACGTGCTCGTGCGTTAGCATAACATCTTCAACACTCATCAAATTGAAAATTGTAGTTCCAGCTTTAACAGCCTTTGAAATAAGGACAGATACTGATTCAATAGCGTCCGCACTATAATAACCTTCTTTAAAAAGTCGAGTAGAAACTCCTAATTTATCCAGAATCGCTTTCCCTTCATCCTGGACAATAATCTCGTTGAACATCATTCCTCCACCCCACATTCCACCACCAATTGAAAGCTTTCTCTCAAATAATACAACTTTCTTTCCAGCATCTGAGAGAAAGAATGAAGCAATAAGTCCCGCAGGTCCACCCCCTACTATTGCAACCTCGCATTCAATATTATCTAAAAGCTTCTCTGAAAATCTTTCGATAATAGCACGAGAGATTACTATATCGTCCAACTTCATATATTATTCCTCCCTATACAAAATGCTGTTTTACCTTATAAAATATATTTAATCTTTTTGTTGTGACTGAATATATAAGATTCCAGCAATCAAGCAAGCAACGGTTGCTCAAATCTCAATTAGTACAAATATATTTTTAATGGAAATAATATAGACAACTTGAAAACTCGAGGAACACAACTTTTAAGGTGGATTACACAATCTTAATTCGATTAATTTTTCGCTTTTTCATTCCATTTAGTCTTTTCCAGATAACTATCTGCACAATTCCGAAATCTCTCAAATTCGCTGAAAATGCATCCACAATATTGTTGCCTGTACAATCCCAATTTTCTTGAAAGTTTAATACCTTTGCTCCATCCCTCACGGAAATCTCGATATAGAAATTTCACACCGAAGTTTTGAGCAAGCTTTTTACATAACTGCGTAATATATTCATGATTCTGATATTTACTATAAAGCAAAGTAGTTGTAAACGCATCAAACTCATGTAAAGCAGCAATTTCAGCTGTTTTTCTCAGTCGAGTTTCGTAGCAAATTGCACAACGATTTAATTCTTCTGATGCTGATAAAATACTTTTCAAGAATTTATCGAGTACATATTCATCCTCTTCAATAAGAGGAATAGCCTTATCTCCAAGAAATCTTCTAACTTCAATTAATCTTTTTCGATATTCAAGGTATGGCTGGATATTTGGATTAAACCAAAAACCAGAAACATCCATATCCTCATTGCTTAACATATTAATAGGAAATATTGCACATGGAGCACAACAAATATGAAGTAAAACTCGCATAATATCGATTAATGTTACTGAATTTGTTCTTGAATTAACTATTTATAAGTTACTCTAAGAATTTCTGTAATCAGCTAGAATTAAAATAGATAACTCTTATATATTATATCTGAAATAACAAAATTGAACCTTTGAAATCCTTTTATTCTCCAGAACTTAAATTTACCGCATGAATTTTGCTCGAAATTTTATCACCCTCACCCTTTGCTATTTTCTGCCATTTAGTTCCAGCAAATAGAACCTCTACATCTCTGTACTTCATAAGTGCTTTAGCATCTTGACCTTTTTTCTTAAAGATATTCGCTTTCAATATTTCTACCTCGGGACTCTTTTTTCGGATTGCAAGTAGAAAATTGTTTAGCTCATCAATTTTTCCAACTCTCAACATTAAATTACCTGCTTTGTATATTGCCAGATTAGCAAGAGAATCATTTGGCATTTTTTTTGCAATAGAAATAAATTTCTCAATTGCGGAGGTTGTATCACCAGCCTTAAGTATTGAATCTCCAATGGAATATATATTAGCTGCAGGATTGCTTGGAACTGCTTCGGATTTGGGGTTGAGCTTCTCTTTAGGTATGTTTTTTGCTGGTGCTGTTGTCGTTTCCCTTCGAGTTCTTGCCGAGCTTCTTCTTGCGGCATACAAAGATGTGCTTGTATTAATAAAGATTACAGTAACAATTAACAAAATTAATGTTTTAGAAAGTTTCTTTTTCATAACATTGCTTTATTTTTGATTTGAAACTCAAAATTTTTCCATCGATGCTTTTATTCCACTAACATCTAATCCCAAAATAGATAGTAATTGTGCCCTTGTCCCATGTTGTATAAACTTATCCGGAATACCATGAATAATAATTCTGTTCTTTAAACCTTTACTCATTGCATAAGCAGATACACCCTCACCAAATCCACCAAGCTCTGAACCTTCTTCCATAATTAATACATTTTTATGCATCTTAAGAAGATCTTCAAGAATTTTTTTATCAAATGGTTTGATAAATCTACAGTTAACCACCGTTGGTTTAAATTGAGATATCGATTGTGCAGCTTCAACAGCGGGATAAACCAAAGAACCAACTGCAAGAACAAGTAAATTCCCATCCCCTTCAATAATGATTTCCCAACTACTAAACGGAATTTCATTGAAACTGTCTGTAACTTTATCAGATACAAGTCCACGTGGGTATCTTATTGCCCAGGGTTCGCTAAATCTATGTAATGCGGTAAAAAGCAAATTCCTTAGTTCTTGTCCATCTTTAGGTGCTGTAACAACCATCCCGGGGATTGAGCGAAGATAAGATATGTCAAAGGCACCATGGTGTGTAGGACCGTCTTCCCCTACAATACCTGCTCGATCTAATGCAAGAACTAGTGGAACTTTTTGAAGTGTTATATCGTGAATAATAATATCGTACGCTCTTTGAAGAAAAGTAGAATAAATAGCAACAACAGTCCTTCTACCCTCAACAGCAAGCGCACCTCCAAAAAGTACTGCATGTGACTCAGCGATTCCAACGTCAAAAAAACGATCCGTATATTTCTCACTGAACAAATCAAGTCCAGTGCCTGTGGACATTGCAGCTGTTATTGCACAAAGGCTAGGAAATTTCTTACCAAGCTCAACCATTGCATTTCCAAAAACATTTGTATATGTATTTGAACCAGTTGTTTTAAAAAGCTCACCAGTATTAGGATCAAATTTTCCCAATCCATGATACTTGGTAGCATCCTTTTCAGCAGGCTTAAATCCTTTACCCTTAATAGTTACAACATGTAACAATTTAGGTTTTTTTACATCTTTAATTTCCTCAAGAATAGTAGTCATCTCATGAATATCATGACCGTTAACCGGTCCATAATAGTCGAAGCCTAATTGTTCGAAAAACATTCCCGGAACCACCAGATTTTTAAAAGAATCCTCCAGTTTGCGAGCCAAAACTCGCATATGCTGCCCAACACCTCCGATTTTGCCTGTGGCTTCCCAAATCTGTGATTTAACCTTCTGATAAAATGGGCTAGCAACAAATTTTGTCAAATATTTTGCCAATGCTCCAACATTAGGAGAAATAGACATTGCATTATCGTTGAGAATAATCAGTAAGTTCTTTCCTGAATATCCTGCATTGTTTAGTCCTTCAAATGCTATGCCACCTGTAAGTGAACCGTCACCAATGACTGCAGTTACATTATAATTTTCACCGACAAAGTCTCTTTTAGTAGCAAAACCCAACGCCGCTGAAATCGCAGTACTTGCATGTCCTGCACCCCAGAAGTCATATTCGCTTTCCTCTCTCTTAAGAAAACCAGATATGCCTCCTAATTGCCTTATCGTTTTCAGTTTATCCTTTCTGCCAGTGAGAATTTTATATGCATATGTTTGATGACTTACATCCCAAATAATTTTATCAATTGGTGGGTTTAAAACTTTTAATAATGCTACAGTAAGCTCAACTACACCTAAACTAGGTGCTAAATGTCCCCCAGTTTTGGAAACGGTATCGATAATGAAATTTCGAATTTCCTCAGATAGTTGAATTAATTCATTATCTGAAAGCTCCTTAATATCGGTTGGAAAATTTACCTTATCAAGAATTGCCAACTTTTTTACCTCAAATAATTAATCGTTCAAGTCTATTATTTTAAATATCTAGTTATCAGTTAGTTCGTTTTAAAATGTAATTAGCCAAATCGACGAATATTTTATTATCGCGATGATTTAGTAAAGAGTTTATCGCTTTATCAATCAATTTAGCTGCCACTTTCTTAGATTTGTCCAACCCTATCGCCTTTGGATAAGTTGCCTTATCTAATTCTATATCCGAACCTGCAGGTTTGCCAATTTTTTCCGTTTCCCCCATTATATCGAGTATATCATCGGTAATTTGGAATGCAATCCCTATATTCTTGGCATAATTAGTAAGAGAATTAAGCTGTTTTTCAGATGCACCTGCAAGAATTGCACCAATACGCACAGATGCGATAAATAACGCTGCAGTCTTACGAGAATGAATATAATAAACGGTTTCCTCATCAACATTCTGACCTTCCATTTCAACATCAACAACCTGACCACCAACAAGACCATTTGAGCCAATTGCATTTGCAGTCTCATATACAATTTCAGCATTCCCAGTCTTAGCTAACAATTTAAAAGCCAGTGCGTGAAGTGCATCCCCAGCTAAAATTGCAATAGCTTCCCCGAATACTTTGTGACATGTGGGTTTTCCTCGCCTAAGATCGTCATTATCCATCGCTGGTAGATCATCATGAATTAACGAATAAGTGTGTATGAATTCTATAGCACATGCAGGAGGAAAAATTATATCACTATCACCACCAACCCATTTGAAAGCTCTATAAACCAAAAAAGGTCTCAAACGTTTACCACCAGCGAAAACGCTATAATGCATTGCACGATGAACCAATTCAGGTTTGTCGTTTTCACTGGGAAGCAATCGATGCAACCAATCGTTGATAACGGGGAAAAAAGCATCGACGTTACTTTTTAGAAATGAAGTCATTTATTTCGAAATAATCACAGTGTGATTAATCACTTAGCAAGTCTGAGTATTGTACCAGAATCACCAACAGCCCAACCATCCTCTGAATCCAAAATGAAAATCGAGTATAAATCTGATTCGGTTAAACCAATTTGGTTAAGATTCATAGCTTGCTGATACCAGGTTTCGCCACCGTCAACAGTATGAACTAAATGCCCATAATTACCAACCATCCAGCCATTATCGAATGTTTGAAAAGCTAGTTTTCGGAATTGAGTAAATAAATTTGGAACAACTTCAATTTCTTCCCAAGTATTACCACCATCGGTGGTCTTAAGAATGACGAAATTACCACAAATCCAACCGTTGTTCTCATCGATGAATTGGACATCAGAAAGAAGTGCGAATGTGTTCGATTCCTGTTCATCCCAAGTCGCACAGCCATCCGTTGTATGTAAAATAACACCTGAATTCCCAACAATCCAACCCTCATCTTCCGAAATGAAATGCATTCCAAGCAAGTCAGCATTTAAACCAGTAGGCATTTCCGTCCAGGTATTGCCTTTATCTGTGGTTTTCAACACAAATCCATTACTACCTGCAATATAAGCGATGTCGTTGCTTACAACATGCACGAACGTCAAATTGTCTATATAAATTCTTACTTTGTGGATATTTTCAGGATCTAACAATTCCCAATATTCGCCACCATCGTGAGTTAAAAATATACTACCATTCTCGGTATATCCACCAACAATAATGCCATCGTTTTCGTTGAAAAAGTCCACACTATTCAATGTAATATCGAGGTGATATGGTAGAACTTTTTGTATAAGCGTTGCAGCACCATCGTAAGTCTTGTAAATTGTTGCTTTTTTCCCAATTAAAATACCTTCATTCGAATTGAAAAAATATGCATCTATTAAAGTAACTACTGTTCCGTAATTGGCACCTGTCCATCTTGTGAAATTATTGGAACCTAATCGAATTGTGGCACCTCGTCTAATCGGGTCTGAACCAACCGCTAATACATGATTTCCATCCGGATCGATATCTGTGTAAACAAAGTTGCCGTATGAATTAAGGTTAGTAATTCTCGTCAAACTATCACCAGCGTTAGTAGAAACTGTTATATTACCGGAGTTCCCAACAGCAATAACTTTATCTCCTTCAACAGCAATACTTCTAAGAGTTGTACTAACACCTGATCGAACACCTTCCCAATACACAGAATCACCATCAACAACTCTCTTCTTAAAAGAACCCTTTGTACCGCAAATAAGGAAGTTTTCACTCGAAACACCAACAACAGCATTAAATACCACATCATCATCATCAACATGTAGTGTTTCAGGATTCCAAGTATTTCCGCCATCATCGGTGTATAGAACGAGTTTACCATCAGTAACAATAACACCATGCTGCAAATCGAAAAAATCAACGTCCATTGCACCAAATTCCCCACCTGTTAAAGTATCAACTAAATGAATTGTCCAGGTCTTTCCAGCATCGGTTGATTTAAAGAGTTTAATAGTTCCGAAAGCATAAACATTATTTGCATCGAAGAATTGTATTTTGGTGAAATAAACTCTGCTGAGATCACCATCTGCCACAAATGTCCATGTGTTTCCGCCATCCTCGGTTCTAAACAAAGATCTAGAACCTCCCAGAACACCTACATTCTCATCATAGAAATCCATTGCTTCAACGGCATAACCTGAAGTATCCATATATACGATATTTTGAGAGTCCCATGAAAGTCCGCCATCTGTAGAAATTGCGACATAACCTTGTCCTGCGCCTACTGCTATGAATTTCCCGTCATTATTAATACAACCTACTTGCAATTCTGGCATACCAGATTCATATGTATGGACAATTTCCCAACTTGTTCCGTCCTTATTTGGATTTTCCTTCTCTTCGCCTGGTTTTTCACATCCAACGAAAAATATAAAAGTTAAAATTATTAAGAAAAATGAAATCATGCGCATATCTCCTCCTTAAACTCTTAACAAGAAATACAATATCTCCTAATCAAACAACATTTGCTTGGTAATTATATGTATTTACAGACTTATAAAAATAATACCCCAAACTGAAAAAAAAATAACTATAATCTTTAAACTATCAAGTTAATTCACAAACATTAGGCAACTATATTATTTGCTTTTTCTTAGTTTCCTCAACAATTCCGGAAGTTTTGCCAGCGCAGATAATTCTTTCAATTTAACTTTAATAGGCTTAGCTGGTGAACCTAAAATTTCTGACTTCTGATCAAACGATTTATCAACACCCGATTGAGCGAAGACAATGGTATCATCTCCAAGTTCAAGATGTCCCGCCAAACCAACTTGCCCACCTAGTAGAACTCTATCTCCTAAACTGCAACTTCCCGCTAACCCAACTTGTCCAGCCATTGCACAATTCCTACCAATAATACAATTGTGCCCAATTTGAACGAGATTGTCTATTTTGGTTCCCTGTGAAATTATTGTCCAATCCAATGCGGCTCTGTCAATAGCGGAATTAGCACCAATTTCCACATCATCTTCGATTATTACACCACCAATCTGCGGAATTTTATGGAAAATGCCGTCTGTTGTTCTGGAATACCCAAAACCATCAGAACAGATTACAGCACTTGCATGAATTATAACCCTATTCCCAATTTTAGCACCATCGTATATGACTACATTAGGATAAATAATACAGTCAGACCCGATTTCGACATCGTCTCCAATAACAACATTAGCCTTAATTATAGAACCAGAACCAATCTTAGCTTTCCCAATAACTACAAATGGTTCAATTGTAATTTCTTCACCCAAAATCGCTTTCCCATCAATCCACGACCTGTTTGAGATATAACGTTCTGGCTTCTTGTCTGGAACGAGAATTTCAATAGCTCTGCGAAAATCGTCTAGCGGATTTTCCGAGAGCAAAGCAGCAAAACTAGCATTTTCTGGATAATCCTTCTTAACTATAATTATGGCACCAGCAGCACTTGATTCAAACTGTTTTTTATTTCGTCTGTGATAGTATAACGATAAATTGTTTTTTTTTGCACAAACAAGAGAAGCTGGAGAATCTATTGATATTTCTCCGTCTCCGAGAAATTCAAGATGCAATCTTTCAGCTAATTCCTTTAATCTCATCGCTTTCCTAGCTCATTTAGAAGTTCTTCAGTTATGTCAAGTGAAGGATCGACATATGCAATGCCACTCCCATTGACATCAAAAATTGCAGTATAACCGTATTTGTTAGCTAGCGCAGCTAAAGCTTCCTTTATTCTATCGTATAATGGTTTAGTTAGTTTAGCGTTTCTCTCCTCCGCTTCACCTCCTTGCCCAAATATTGTCGATAGAAATTCTTGGTATTCGGATTGTTTCTGCTGAATAACTTTTTGTTTTTCAATTCTTTTATTCTCAGAAAGCATCAATTCTTGGCGTTGATAGTCCTCCATAAGTTGGTTTATTTCTTGTTCCTTTTTCTCGGCTTCCTGTTGCCAAACTTGAACATCTTCATCAAACTTAGCTTGGGCATCTTTCCAATCACCCCATTCCAGCCTTAAACGTTCAGTATCAAAATAAGCAATCTTGACTTCCGCTGCACTCACTAAAGAACATGCTATAATTGCCAGAATCATTGCTATTAAAAGAAACTTACCTCTCATCACATTCCTCCCATAGTTAGATTTAAATCATATTTTGTTCTCAGTTTTTTGTTTTATCTAAACTAATCATTGCCTTTTTGCTAATTCCCATTCGCAAATATAACAAAAAAATGAATCCATAAAAGATAATTTCAGCAATAGTAATCCACAACCTGGACCCTATGGAAATCACAGATGATTGAAGTGTAGAAAGATTTCCAGGAAGCAACAATGCCATTACCCCTTCTCTTATGCCAATTCCTGCTGGTGCGAAAAACGAAATATATCCTACAACATAACTAATACAAAATGCACCAGTAATTTCAGGAGTATTAGCGTACATATTAAAGCCAAATACTGATGCTGCGCATATTGTGATTCCTATACCAATAATTATCCAAACTGCAACACATACAACAAGTGAATATAGTAAGGTCCATAATTTCATTTTGGGTGGTTTAACTTCAAGCTTTTTTTTCATAATTTTTAAGCCAAGTTCTATTATCTTATGCAAAATCCGAGGTTTCAAAAGAATAACAATTAAAACCACAAGGAAAATCACACCCCAGATAGAGAAAATGGGCGTTTTAGCAAAATCCACAAGCAGAAATCCAGCAAATATTGCAGAGGTAATAAGTATCATTTGAGAAATTAAAGTTGTAACAACAATAGAAACTGAATTTACACCGAATTCTTTTGCAAGATAAACCTGCGCAAAGATAAACCATATTTTACCGGGGATATATTTAGCAATATTAGGCATTGATTGAAGAATCAATGCTTGAGATACGGATAGTTTAAATCTATATATATCTAATAATATCTTTCTCCAAACAAACATAACTATTAAGAGAGCAAAGATAATTAATAATATACCTAAACTCATTAATGGAAAATTTGCTTGAGCTAATGCTTTTGCTGTTTCGGATAGACTTGCATTAAGTTTTCGAAAAATGAAGTATGCAATAACCAACGCGATAAGCAATTTCAGCAATGTAGCAGCAACACTTTTTATCTTACTAGACATGTGCATCAGAAAGAACTATTTCTTTTTTCGCGGTTTTATAACAATGGATCCAATAAGTACACCAATAGCTATAATTATCGATACAAGCGAAATGCCTAAAGAAATATTTAAAATAGGCGCTGAATAATACATCCTAACAATATGATTGCCAGCCTTAAGTGGGATTCCTATAAATGAATAATCCGCTCTAATAACAGGTAATTTATTCCCGTTTTCCTCCGCACACCAAGCTGGATACCAATTGGAAGATATGAAAGCTATTCCGTTTTTCGGCATGTTTATCTCAAATGTATATTCGTCATCCTTATCTTCAATTACTTTACCCTCGACCCCAAAGATATAAGAAGTGTCGTCGAAAGGATTCTGTGTTAACATCGGATCTTCATCGAGCAATAGAATTGTTCGATAGTTATTGAGAGAATCCATAACAAAATCAGGATTTTTAAGTTTCGCAAGAATATCTTTTTGATCGAGCACCTCCCATTTGTGGAAGGACCGTATCCGTGGGAATGCTGTAAAATTATGATAAAGAAATCCCGACTCTGTGGACTGAATTAATTCAAAGGTGGGAATATTAAGTTGCTGTGGTGATAATATGAATTTGAAATTCAAAATATCCCAAAAATGTGGATACATAATAAGATTACTTCTTTTTTCGTGCTTCCCAGTAAATTAGTCATACCACCTGAGTTGGTTACCATGAAGCTCCCCTAATGTTGTCACTTCAACACCAAATGAGCCAAGTTGTGTGTAGGATAAGGTCTGTGGAAGAGCAAAAATCCTAAATGGTCCATAAGTTTCTCGATATTGTTGAAGTAAAGAAATTGTATTAGTCTTTGCGTAATATCTGTTGATATCATCAGTAACAATAAATCGTTTGTCAAAACGCCAGAAATCAACTAAAACAGGAATACAAAGCAAAACAATAATAATAATTGAGCTAATTTCTCTATTGCGGATTTTCCAAAGCAGTGCTCCGATTCCAATCCATGACAAAATGAGAGACAAAAAAGCACTACCAGTAAAAATTGAATAATTTGTCTTTAAAAAACCGATTTTTCTGCTGATATTCACTGTATGTGGATCGTATACAGTGTTAATCCACCATTGACCAACCGATTTCCCAAAAATCACAAGAAGTATCACAACAACAGAACCAATCACTCCAGTATAAAGAATGTATTTATAGAGCTTAGTAATTTGATTATTTTTTATCTTTGGTGGTTTTTTACTAGATTTCTTTGCTTCATTAATAGAGAGCACTTTATCAATTACAAAAGTTGCAGCAATAACGAAAGCAAAAGCAGCAACGAATAATGCAGTTTCTGGTGCTCGAAATTTCTTTACTCCTGGAATAATATAATAATATAGATAAAATAGTGGAGTTTGCGTTCCCATTGAATAAGTTATTATGAAAACAGAAAAGATACCAAAAAAGTGCAGTAAAGGATTTTTCAATGCTAAAAAACCTACTATACCTAACAAGGAAATTAAAAGACCTATATATAATGAATTTAGTCGGAAGATATTTCTTCCCCAATATGCATTGAATTTTTCACCAACATTTTGACCCACAAAATCAGGAACAAAAACGGAAACTATGTCCTCGATATTTGCTCTCCACGAATTAGAAAATTCAATTCCACGCTGCTCAGTTTGGATCGTTCTCACAGAATATTTTCCTAGATAATCATATGGCCCAAGTAACTGAATTGCAGAGATACAAACACCCAACATCAAAAAAACAACGAAAAGCAATACAATCCTTGCAACTTTATTAAATTTTTCTTTATCGATCCTCAACATTCTAATTACTCTGAAAATGAAAAGACCTGCGATAAGCCAGGATGCGAAATATGCAAGCTGCATATGAGCAGTGAAAATCAATGCAGCATATCCCAATGAGAACCATGCGAAATCACGTATTCTCCTATGTTTTAGTGCACGTTCAAGCAACCATATTTGAAGAGGTAATAGAGCAATAACCGATATCTTGCCGTCATGCCCGGCATAGACCATCGATACTGTTAAAGGTAACAGCATATATGTAAGAGCTCCAAAAAAGGAAGATTTATTTCTAAGTTTATAAAATCTTAGCAAAAGGAACATGAAAAGACCAGCAAGAAAAATGTGAACAATTTCAGAGAGACCAAAAGATCGGTGTGCAGGAAATAAAATTCGAATTGGAGTTGAAATTGGAGAGAAAATCGCTCCGTGAAGTGCTTCAATAAAAGGCATTCCGCCATGAATATATGGATCCCAAAGCGGATAGGATCCAATATTTACAACATGATCTCGGAATAATTTGACCGCGAAATATCCCAAGTCCATAAAATCGGTTCCAAAAAGAACTTTATTTGAGAAAATAAAATCCCCAAAGAGAGATACAACAATTATAAGAAGCAATACATATGGCCAGAGCTTTTTCACTGTGTCTCCTTATTAACAGAGAGATTATTTTATTTTGCGAGAATCAGTAATCTATTGAATATGAATACACAATTAGAAATACTATTACCCCCAGTGAAGTATTTCTATTTATTGAATCCACTTAAATTGTTTACATAATCAGTTAGAGCTTATACATCAACCAATCTTGCATTCAAACACATTTTTCGAATCACTTGCATTCATTTATAATATCTAAAACCCAGCTCAATTTCTCATCTCGAAGTTCAGGAGAATCAGCCTCGATGTTAAGTCTTAAAAGAGGTTCAGTATTTGATGGTCTAATATTGAACCACCAATTGTCATATGTAAAAGTAATACCATCGAGTCGATCTGGTTCGACTCCAGTTAATTCAGTAACCTTAACCGCTACACATTCTAATGTTTCCCATCGATCCTTAACTTCAGTGTTAATTTCACCTGTTCTATAGTATTTATCTATCTCTGCAATAACATGCGAAACACCCTTTTCCATCTCGGAAATAACATCAGCAACAACAAGAAATGTAATAAGACCTGAATCTGCAAACCAATGATCCCTAAAAAAGTAATGACCAGAATGCTCACCACCGAAAATAGCGTTGTTTTCTCGCATCAAAGGTTTTAGGAAAGCATGACCTACACGACTTCTAATTGGTATTCCATGGTATTTATTTATAACATCTATAACAGTCTTTGAGCAGATTAAATTGTGTACAATTGCAGAACCACTTTCGTACTGAAGCATTTTTCGAGCAACCAAGGCTACAATCAAATCTCCACCAACAAAATTTCCTTTTTCATCGATAAGGAACATTCGATCTGCATCGCCATCAAACGCCACACCGAAATCGAAATGTTTCTTAAGAACCTCTTTTCTCAGAACCTCGGTATTTTCTGGTTCCATAGGATTGGGAAGATGATTAGGGAAGTTTCCATCTGGTTCAAAAAAAAGTTTTTCGACCTTAAATGGTAGAAGAGGTAATATTTTTTCTAAAACAATTCCTGCAACTCCATTTGCAGCGTCAATTGCAATTCTAAATGGTTTGAGATTTTTTACATTGATGAAACTCAAACAATGCCTTACATATTCATCCAAGATTTGTCTCGATTGAATGCTCCCGGGGGATCGAGAAATTCTGAATTTTTCCAATTTTACAATCCTTTTAATTTCTGGGAGTCCAGAATCACCAGAAAGAGGAATAGCTTCAGCTTTAGAAATTTTGAATCCGTTATATTCGGGTGGATTATGTGAAGCTGTAACCATAACACCAGCGTCATAACCGTATTTCCCTACTGCATAATACATTGCATCGGTGGAAATTTCTCCTAAAATATCAACAGTAGCACCAGCATCACTCAACCCTCTTATTAAAGCCCTTTCAAGAGATTTGGAGGAAATCCTTACATCTCTACCCACAACAACTCTTTTTGCGCTAATAACGTTTACCGTTGCCCCACCTATAAGATATGCCGTCTTATCATCTAATTGAGTTGGATATATGCCTCTTATGTCATAGGCTTTAAAGATTCTTTCATCAAACATTTATTCCTCCATGATTGTAACTAATTTCTGCAAATCTTGTTTAAAAGTTTATCCCTCGTCCTGGAATATAGAATTATTGATTATTTTTCTTATTTGATGTTGGTGGTTTTATACTCTGTCTTGTATTTTGATTTTTTGTTTCTGGAGTTTTTGATCGTGGTATTTTAGATCTTGGAATATTCCTTCGAGCCTCCGACGATGGTTTTTGCATAATTAAACTTTCTGGAACCATACTCTCAATTCGCTCCCCATAAGCAGATGTGACTCCTGGTGGCAATGATTGATAGTCCTCTAAAAACTGCAATATATTATCTCTTCTTAGGTCTAACGATTGGTCGTGTTTAATATTTAAAGGTGCAAGATCAAATCCATTAACCGAGATTTTCAGCGCACTGGGATTGCTAGTTTCTATGTATATGGAATTTTTAACTCGCCATTTCTTTTCTTCTCCTCTATTCAATTTACCATGCATAACTCTGCGGTAATCCACTTCAACATACAGATCAACCTGCTCTCTTGTCCGAAAAATATATGTTAACGATTCTGCTCTAAACAACTCCTTATTTGGATCAACTTTATCAATCATGATATTTATTTCCTGAGCAATGTCATTATCAATTGGAGCAGGTGCCATTGTATAAATTAGCGAATCTGCTTCTACACCCTCGATAACAGTTTCTGGTGGACTTGTTGTTTTACTTACAGAAAGAATTATAACCACGGCTACAAAAATTACCAGAAATCCGATAACATAGATAATGATGGGAACAGCTCTCAATGAATGAACGACATCAGAAAATGAAGTACTTTCATTCTCAACAACCTCTGATGGAGGAATGTTACTAATATTCGAAAGCAACGCATTCTCTTTTCGTTTCTTTCGAACTTTTTGTTTTTTTGGACCGTATAGATCGAGAAACTCATCCGCAGAAACACCCAAATATTCTGAGTATGTTTTAAGAAATCCTATAACATAGACTTCCGGTGGAAGGATTTCATAATTATCCTCCTCCAATGAAGCGAGATACGAAGGATTTATCAGTGTATCCTTCGCAGCTTGTTCGATAGAAACGCCTTTCTTTTCCCTTAGTTGACGAATATAGTCACCAAGCTCACTCACAAATTCCTCCGTAATAAGATTGTTCTTTTAATGTTAAAACGCTCTAATACTTTAGTCAAGCGCAAAAGGGGTAAGCCCATAACGTTATAAAAGCAACCCTCAATTCTCTCGACAAGAAGAGCCCCAAGCTCTTGAATGCCATATGCTCCCGCTTTATCTAAGGGTTCTCCAGAATTCACATACAACTCGATTTCACTATGTGTCATTTTTGAAAATTTCACCTTTGTTATCTCGACATCGGATTCAATTTTTCTATCTTTTGTCCTCATTACTGCCACACCGGTAAAAACATCATGCCAGGATCCTGAAAGCCGTTTGAGAAATAAACAAGCTTGTTCTTTGTTATCTGGTTTACCTAATATTTCGTCCTCAATATAGACAATTGTATCAAAACCCAAAATAAAACCGTTGGCATCCGATGGAATCAATGCTGCTTTAACCTTATTTTTTGCCAACTTCTCTGCAAAAAAAGCAGGATTCACACTCGATTCCACAGATTCATCGACTTCACTCCGCTTAACAATCACAAAAGGAATACCAACTCTTTTCAGAAGTTCGTGTCTTCTTGGCGAATGCGAAACTAAATAAAATTTGGGTAATTTATTCATCTTCCAAATCTATCAAAGTTTTTGCTTTTTTTACAGCATTTACTGCAGAAGAATGTATAACAGATTTATTAAATTTACAAGTCGAGATATAAAATATAGCACGATATGCAATTAATATCATTGCATTTTACTACGTAAAAAGATAACTATAACTACATGTTATTAAAAGGCTTAAAATTCCGCGAATCCGTTTGGGCTATTTATGACTTTGCAGATACTATTTTCTCAATGAATATCATCTCTCTGTATTTTCCACTCCTAATAGTTTCCGACTTAGGAGCACCGGAAATCTACGTGGGAATTGCAAATTCAATATCTCAGATTGCTGTTGTGTTTTTAGCGCCATTGTTCGGAACTATTTCCGATCGAACCGGTCGACGAATGGGTTTCTTTTGGATATTTGTACTTGGGGTGATAATTGGGACAACTATAATCGGTTTCTATGGATATCAAAAACTACTATGGATAATTATAATCGCTTTCATCTTTGCAAATGTTTGCTATCAGTTGTCATTGACTTTTTACAATTCACTTCTCCCGCGTGCAGCAAATAAAGAGAGATGGGGAATTGTCAGCGGTATTGGAACTGCATTCGGCTATATAGGTTCAATAGTCGGAATGGCTTTAATTATGCCATTTAATACAGGCAAACTTTTTGGGCTTAATACTCCAATTCCTGCAGGTGGGAGAGAAGCTACTTTTTTTCCCACAGCCATTCTATTTTTCCTTTTTGCATTACCAACATTAATATACTTTTCCAAAGATGAAAAACGTACCAGATACCCAGCAGATAAGACCACTAAAACTCCTCTCAAAAAAATATGGGAAACATTAAAGGATACGAATAAATACCCAGGGATTAGAAGGTTTCTACTGTCAAGATTTCTTTTTCATGAAGCAGTCGAGACAACAATAATATTTATGGCTGTATTCGCAGAAAAAGCCATGGGGTTTAACGATTCAGCAAAAATACTCTTCTTTGTTATATGCACTACGTTTGCAGTTATTGGGTCCTTTATCTGGGGTAAAATTACCGACATTATAGGACCTCATAAATCTTTGATTATCGATCTTGTGGGATGGATTATCGCGCTTTCGACATTATCACTTTTTCCAACAACAACAGTGTTCTGGGGTTGTGGAGTATTAATAGGCATAATGCTTGGTGGTGTATGGACAATTGGAAGACCATACTTATTAAAACTCACACCTATAGATTCTGTGGGACGCTTTTTTGGTTTATATTCTCTAACCGGAAAAGCCGCAGCAACCGTAGGACCCCTGATTTGGGGTGCAACAACGTTAATTCTTGCAAACTCACACGGTAAAATTCGCTTTCAGGTTGCTATTGGAATTATGTCACTTCTTGTAATTATAGGATTAGTAATTCTTATTCCCAATTCAAAGGTTATGCAAAACCAAGAACAAAAGACTGTTACATCATTTAAAGAATTTGATAGTTAGGTGCTTCTTGCGTTATCTGAACATTATGAGGATGCGATTCCGCAAGTCCAGACCATGTTACCTTAATGAAATCGACATTATTCTGCAATTCAATAATTGTCTTAGCACCGGACATTCCCATACCAGCTCTTAATCCACCCATCAACTGAAAGATTGTTTCCTCAACAGGTCCTTTATAAGGAACTCGACCTTCAATACCTTCTGGGATAATTTTTCTTTGATTAATAATATCCTCCTGATAGTATCTGTCTCTTGCACCGACTTTCATAGCACTAAGAGACCCCATTCCTCTGTAAACCTTAAATCGTCTGCCTTCATATAAAATTGTTTCTCCAGGTGCCTCATCGGTTCCAGCAATTAGATTACCAATCATAACCGTACATGCTCCCAAAGCAATTGCTTTGGCTACATCTCCACTATACCTTATTCCACCATCAGATATAATTCTGATATTATGTTTTTCTGCTTCTTCAGCGCATTCCATAACCGCTGAAGCCTGGGGTACACCACAACCTGTTATAACGCGAGTTGTACAAATTGATCCGGGGCCAATCCCAACTTTTATAATATCAGCACCACTATCAATTAATCTTATAACACCCTCTACTGTCGCCACATTACCAGAGATTAAAGTTATATCAGGATAAGTTCTTTTAAGATATGCAGTTGTTTCCATCACATTTTTCGAATCTCCGTGAGCAGTATCGACAACCAAGACATCAACCTCAGAATCGACAAGCATCTCAGATCTTTTTTTCATATCCGTACTAACACCTATCGCTGCTGCCACAAGAAGTCTACCAATATTATCCTTTGAGGAATTTGGATGCTCCGAGGATTTCTGAATATCTTTTACAGTAATAAGTCCAGTAAGCTTGCCGTCTTCATCAACTACTGGAAGCTTTTCAATCCGGTGTTGATGTAGTTTATTAATTGCTACATCAAAACTATCTCTGGATCTGACAGTTATTAGTTCACTTGTCATCAATTGCGAAACCTTCTTTGACATGTCAGTTTCAAATCTTAGATCTCTATGAGTTATAATGCCAACCAATCTGGTCTCAGAAACAACTGGGAGCCCTGAAATGTGCTGAGTCCTCATAATTTCGAATGCTTTGCCAATTGTCGCTTCAGGTTCAATTGTCATAGGATCGGGAATTAATCCAGCTTCAAATCTCTTAACTCTTCTAACTTCCTCAGCCTGCATCTCGCAGGGCATGTTTCTGTGGATCACCCCTAATCCACCAACCTGAGCCATTGCGATTGCCATTCTATGCTCAGTAACAGTGTCCATTGCTGCAGAAAGTATTGGAATATTCAGTGTAATGCCTTCTGTTAAGCGGGTTGAAATGTCAACTTCATCCGGCATAACTTCAGAATACTGGGGTTTCAAAAGTATGTCGTCGAAGCTCAGTTTTTCATTAAATTTTCTCATATAAACTCCTTTCTTGTGTCTAACAATAATTTCTAATCAATGAATTATTAGATTTTATTATTAAACTATTTACATTTTTTGAAGAAATCATATTATTGATTTGAAT
>CAZLTJ010000027.1:0-22565 GCA_964562425.1 uncultured bacterium | reverse complement strand
TCATGTCTATCTCAGCAGTTCGTTTGCCGTAATCGTGTTCCTCTTCGGATGGTTCAGGTTCTTCTTGGTCTTCTTCACGTGTGTCTGGATCTGGAATTGGAATAACTGTGCCAGTGCCGCCTGAGCCACCACAACGACCACCCGTAGTATCGTAATGACCATAAACAACAAAGTAATAATCTCGGACCATACCAGAACCTGGGGATGTTAACGTATCGAATTTAAGGTCTACATATTCGTCAGAATAAATATTTACAACATTAGCATCAGTTACCATAAGTTCATTTGTAACTGTATCACCATTAGAGTGAATAGCTAAGATAAGTGGGAATTCAAAAGGAGTAATAGGAATAGGATCTGCGATAATATTAGCACAATCGGTTTTATAATGTTCCTCCCAAGTGAGTTTAACATGTAATGTATCACCTGGTGGTGGTGGAAAAGACACAAATCCTTTAATTGGGAATGTTCGCGCTGGAAAATATCCCTTTTCTACCCAAACATAATCATATTTTATTTCTACTTTAAGTTCAGGTAAACTGGTTTTTCTTATGTCATCCGTGCTTATCAAACCATTGCCACCAATCGGATCATCTAAATAATAATCGATATACATCCACCAGGATCCTTTGACTCATAGAAATCTCCATCATCCTCAACAATTAAATCTAAAATATTAATAGTATCATAAGCATATGCAGCAACTGGGAAAATTGCATCCTCAGGATTATAAATATAAAATTCATTATTATTATCCACAGCCGAAAGAAATCCTTCAGGTCTATCAATAGCAACAAGACGAGCATAGTCGATGTAACTATAATCAGAACTAAGTTCTCCAAGGCGAAGAAAATACAAACCTGAATCGGCAATAGGTGGTGTAGAAACATATAATATATCATAAACATCAGTAGAATCGATTAATCCTATTTGTGGTAACAAGTTATTATCTAAATATAAAGAATAACCATCATATACATATATATGTGGGCATGTTACAGGTGGATAATCTCTCGATTCTGGATAAAAAACTTCTATTTCAGCTAGAACTGCATAATCGCTACTGGGTTCAGGTTTTATTTTGACATATATCTTATTATCCGCAAGACATCCCAATGGAATCTCTAGTTCAATCTGACGATGTCTACCTTCCCGCAAAAAAACCCTATAAACAAACTCATCATTAATGTAAATATCTTGAAAAATAAAAGGCGCAATATCTTGAAAGAAACCAAGTCTTAACCAAGGCTGATCTCTCTCTTCAGGTTCCCAGCCAATGCATTCTTGCCTATTTGTATAGGAAGCTTCAACCCATGGGAAGAAATAAACTAGAGAATCTGTATTATAACCCCATGTTCGAGCCCAGTGTGGTATGTCCAAACGAACTGAGGTTTCATTATTTATTTCGTTCAAAAGATGGTTGTCATAACCATTAACACGATCTCTTAAATCGGTTAAAAGACGTAATGCCGCAAAGACGTTGATTTTTCCATATCCTAATTCAAGACTTTTTCCAGTTTCTTCGTCATAGTCGTAACCTCCTACTTTACTACAAGTAGATGATATAACCCACTTTACTTCATTTCTAGATAATTTGTTATTCCAGCTTAATATAAGACTCACAAGACCTGCAACATGAGCAGCCGCAATAGAAGTTCCTTCCATTAGAAAGTAATTTCTTGTATCTCCACTTATATTGTCATTATAGAAATGATCATAAGTTGGCATCGTGGAAACTATGTCAGTTCCCTTTCTTAAACTTCTCCCGTAATTCCCACCTGGTGCAGCAAAATCAATCCATGAACCATAGGAAGAGAAATCACTTCTTCTGTCATCACTATTAACAGCTCCTACTGCAAAAACTTCATCGAATGAAGCAGGATAAGTTGAGTCTGTATCTCCCCAATTACCAGATGGAGCAACAAAAATTATACCTGGTTGATTCTTTATTAGGCTGTGAATATATGCTTCCCCCTCAGGCCAAAGAATATCTCCCCAGAAACTACCACCAATAAGAATTACGTTGCATCGATGGCACTTATCTGCTACACTAATAGCCCAACCGAGAAAAAGATCATCATGAATCAAATAATAAACGCTACTTGTGAAATCGTATCCTGATCCAAATATTCGAATTGGGAGAATCTCTATTGCACAATTAATACCAGCAACTCCTATATCATTATTTGTTATTGCTGTAATAACACCTGTTAAATGTGTTCCATGACCAAACTCATCGTGTGGGTCATCATCCGGAACCATAATATCACCCCCGCGAGCTTCCACGTATAAAAGTTCCTCTCTCATGAAAAACCATGGAAACTTATATATATCGCAATGTACATAATCATCGCAACAAGCAGAACTTACGATATTATGAATTTCTGGATGATCCTTATCGATTCCACTATCAAGAATACAAATTCTTACAGGTTTACAAGCATCGCAATACTCACCTAATTCATAAAATTTTGGGAAATTGTCCCAGACATTATCCATACCAATAGAATACATATTCCATTGCCATTCATCGTCATAATAGTCGTCATTAGGTGGGTAATGGCTTTGTGCAGTATACAAATAATCTGGATGAGCAACCTCAACACCCTCTAAGGATTCAAATTCGTTAATCAATGTATCAAGATCTTGTTCTGGAGAAACTTGAATTAAATACCAATCCTCCAGAGCAAGTACGGTATCCAATTCACAATTAGTAAAACTACTCGCATCCTGAAGCACGCTATCTATAGGATATCCTTCTTCTAATTTCAGAATTAAAACACCCGAAACATAACTAATAGTATCAAATATACTTGCTTGATTATCAACTAACACCGAGTCAAAATCTGGGGGAGGTGGGGTAGGAAGGGCGAAACATGGTAAGAATAATAATAGACTCATAATAAAGAAAATAAATTTATACATGTTTTAAACCTCCAGTTTATTGAGCGATATATATATGATCAACTCCGACAGAAATTATTCTTCTATCTAACATTAAGATTGCTGCTAAAGTTGGAATATCGAATGCATATCTTTCGGGTGTAATACAGAAATAGAAGAAATAGTTACAAAATTCTAAATGCCACAATTCGAGTTCATACTCATCTAAAATATCCATAGCTTCATCATAACCTATACTGTCAACAAAAATAATAACCACAACACCGGGCATGTATCTCAATGAACATATACTAGCCATTCGAGTTGTGAACACGCAAACACTGTCTGGTATCGCGTATTTCCTATATTTTTGTGGATAATAGTCATCACCATAAATAATAATATCCGTTGTTTCCGGTTCTAAACCTTTAACAACAAAATAGTTATAATGAGTTGAAGCTTCAAAAGAAGCTACTGTGTCGCTATAATTGTCGCTCTGGACTAAAAGCACATTTACATCGGAAAAAGATTGATCCATATCTCCAAATGTAAACACTAATTCGGATTCTCCACCATTTCCGGATTCGATATAAAGAGAGTCCGCCAAAAGATAATCCGGATTTTCGATTATATCTTTTTCACATCCTAACAAAAAAAGCGTAAATATTGCTATCAAAAACAGCATAACAACAGTTCGACCTAGAATTTTAACCTTCATTTCATCCTCCTCGAATAAATCTTTTCGGATGTAACATATTGGTACTGAAAGAATTGAATTGGCAAGAAAATTGTAGATACATTTAATCATCGTGCATACTCATATTTAGTTTAACAATTTTTCAAATTTAGAGCTCTAAAAATAATTGTCAAGAAAAAAAATTGTGTGAAATATCGTTTAACTCATTATTTATGATGAAAGCTAAATTATTAAAATAGATTCACTCTTTATGAATGTAATGATTATTTGCTTGGTGTGGATTGATTTTAATCTATACAAATCGTCGATTACTTTGGACGCTTCTTTAGTATCCCCACTAAATGATGGTACATTTCAGGATTGGTCGATTTCAATTTATCCAAATATCCAATCCATAAAACCCAAAACGCCATAATAAAAAAACCTGCCGCAAATGCCGCTGCACCATAAATTGCTCTTTTGGGTTTGTATTTCTTTTTGGGAGGAACGGCTTTACTTAGCACATGTAGTGTTTTTACATTACGTTGTTCCTCCAATTTCGCTTGCTCATATTGCTGAAGGACAAATTCGTAGACAATCTCGTTAATCTTTACATCTCGATATAGTTTTGCATATTCAATAGATAAATCTGGATATTTGGCAAGAGAAACACCAATAAATGCTGTGTCTCCTTTTTGCTGAAGATGCCTTAGCTTCCGTCGAGTTCCAGCAACCTGAGCTTCCAACTGGGCTATCTCAGATATATGGCTTATTCCCATGGACCGGAAAGCATCGAGTTGCACTTCATAAATTGACAGTTGTCCATAAAGTTGAGCTAAATTCTCTATCGCAGCTCTCGCTTGATCCTCCAACGAGAAAACCTTGTATTTCTTCTGGAACTCAGAAAATTCCTCTGAGGCTTGAGTTAACGTAGAATCTATCTGAATAAGTCGGTTCTCTGTAAACTCGCGCAGTCTGCGTGCAGAGGTTGTATGAACATTCTGGAGTGTTCGATCGAGAATATCCACAATGTCATTTGTAATATCCGCTGAAAGCTGAGGGTCCTTAGATTCAAAACCGACTATTAATATACCTTCGCCGGTGGGTTCAACGTGAAGTTTTGATGCATAAACTTTTCTAGCAATATCCAAATTTGAAGAACGGAAAAGTGTAAAAAAATCGTATTTGTATATAATAGAATCGCCAATACCAGGGCTTTTTACGATCCCAAGCCATAGATCAGTGGGCGTAACCATTATTGGAAGGTTAAAGCTACCCTCACCAGTTAACCCCATAACACCGCCAACCAAAGCACCCAGCGCACCCATCATTGTTCCGGAAGAGTATGCTGGCAGAATATACGATTCGGAGAGATACCATTTAGGCATGACCCATGCCAGCAAAAATGCTAATATACCTGCAATGAGAGCCACTGTTATAATCATTCGCCATCGTCGACCGAGAGCGATTAATATCTCGAGAAAAGTATATGAATTGTCATTCATTAAGGCTCCGATTTATTTTACTTTTGCTCAATATTGTAATTCGAAGGATCACAATTTATTTAACAATCATTTTAATCTATCAATGATAATCAAAATTGTAGCCACAGAAGTTAATACTTCCATTGTTGTTTTCCAAAAGTCCTGGAATCGCATGAAGGAATCGTATTTCACAATAATAACATCTCCCGGCATTAGCGGATAAGCTTTCCTCGGCTTGAGTTTAACACCGTTTCTATAGACAACAACTGAGCTAATATTTCCTTTCTCCGCAGGTCCCCCAGCCATTGCTACATACGATTCAACAGTATATGCCGCATAATACGGGAACGAACCACCTTTTGCAACTAATCCACCAACAATTATCGAGTCCAATTTCGTAGAAATAACTATCACATCGTCTGCTTTTAGATTCATGTCTTCCTCGAATAAGTTCAGTTTGAAGCTCTTTTTCTGCCTGAATAGGGAAACATTTTTAAGATCATTCGATTGTGAAAAAGCACCGCTTCTTTTCATAAAACCGCTAACACTCTCACCGTTAATATATTCGTAATAACCACTTCTAATACCAACACCGTACATACTAACTAACCCGTTGCTTGCATCTATCTGCGGAATGAAAAGCATATCACCGTCGCGAAGATAAGGATTATCGGAAAGGTCGCCACTGGATAAATAGTATGAAATATTAACCACGGTTGTATCGCCATTCCTATGGATAAGGTGAACTTTAGTTAGATCACCGAGTCCTGTTTTATTGCCTGCAATTTGAATTAAATCCCAAATTCTGCCAGTAGCCCAGATTTGATAGCTTCCCGGGAATAGTATTGAACCCGAAATGTGGGCATAGAATATCCTGACCTGAGCAAGAGTTATTGCGTAAGTTTCTGGTTTATATTCTTTTACAACAATATCCTCGATAGCTTTTTTTGCATCACTCCAGCATAATCCGGCAACTTTCACTGCTCCGTATCCTTTGAGAACAGCGAACCCATCTGAGGACACAGGAATAAATTCATCCGCATCGTTCGGACCCCAAACCTGTAAGTGTATCATATCGTTTGGACCGATGATAAAATCGTCATTGATTACACCATCGAGAGGAACGTATTGCAATTGCTTTAACTGCTGGGAAGGCAACTCTTTAGCCGATATGAGTTTCTCTATATTTTGCCTTGCCAGATTTGCACCTGATCCCACAGACGAACCAGTAACACCCAGATCTTTGCTCTTCTCGAGTTCCTTCATCCCTCTCTCTTGTGCATTACAGAATCCGAGTGTTATACAGATTAATACTATTATTATCCTTTGAGACATATCGGTAAAATACTTTCGTTAATCTGCTCTTGCAATAAGTTTTTATTTTACATGCATTCGGTCTATATGCAAAATTGTTTACATTTCATAATCTACAACAGTAATTAAACTAAATCTATAACCATAATCTCAAAATAATCCATGCTACAGCATAAACCCACAAAATCGAATCGGTTCTATCCCATATTCCTCCATGTTCTGCCATAAGTTTGCTTGAATCCTTCACACCGAATTCGCGTTTAATTTTCGACTCGAATAGGTCACCTAATTGGCCTACAATACCTGCAGTCGCAGCAGTAAACCATAACAGCAGCACCTCGAATGAAGGATAAATTAATCTCGCAATAAAAGCAGTTATTAAAGCAGCCACTATCCCGCAAATAAAGCCCTCAACGGTCTTCATGGGGCTGAATTTTTCAGCGAGCTTCCTTTTACCAATAAGCGAACCACCCCAGTATGCTGCAGTGTCAACAATCCAGACTAAAATTGCAGGATAAACAGCCCATTGTGGACCATATGCCCTTACCAACGGTGCGGTCGATGTTAACAGTGCACCTATAACAATAAGAAAAATCATCTGTCCAACGCGTTCAACAGTTCCTCGATTTTTCATGTGTGCCAATTCGGATGAGAATAGAACAATAAAAATACCGAGGAGAAATTCCAGCCTATGAGTGTTGCCTGTGTAAATTATATAATGCCATATAATAACTGCGAAGCACATCAATGCATATTGCCACCAAAATAATTTCCTATCGGTAAGCGTTGCAAACTCAAGGATGAGAGCTATACCTATTAAAGCACAGAGGATTGAAAGAGGTAACCCACCAAACCATAGAAAAGCCAATACAAGAGGTCCGATAATGATTGCTACAATGGATCGTTTAATGATTTTTATCATTGCTCTATCCTTTGGGAATACGTACTCATAAGAATACCTATCGCAGACCAAAATACAACAAGCGATGACCCCCCGGATGATAAAAAAGGCAGAGGAATACCAGTTATTGGCGCAAATCCCACTGTCATGGCTATGTTAATGAAAACTTGAAAGGTTAACATTCCCACAATAGCCATTGAAACCATCCAAGAAAAAGGTGTTCGAGAGTTCTTTGCGATAGTCAAACCCCGCCATATAATTAGCCAATATAGGAAAATAATTATTATAGAACCAATAAAACCAAATTGTTCTCCTAAAACAGCAAAAATAAAATCGGAATGTTTAGCTGGCAGAAATTGAAGACGTGTTTGCGTTCCTTTCATAAATCCTTTCCCTGTCAATCCGCCAGCACCTATAGCAATTTTGCTCTGGATTAATTGATATCCAGCACCAAACGGGTCGTGCGTTGGATTAAAGAAAACCTTAATCCTCTGTCGTTGATATGGATGCAATTTAGCCCACATATGTGGAGTTGTAGATCCCATTATTATTGCAATCGTCACAGTGACAAAGAACATCGCGAAGCGGGTTTTATATTTTATTAAAGTGGCAATTAGCAATATAAAATAAGCAACCCATGCAATTTTATTAAATGCAGCTATCGTTGCAATTAAAGGATTCAATAACAGAAGGATTAATACAAATCGAGCTCCACCGGCAAGAAGCATGATAAACAGGATGACTAAAAAAATAATTCCAGAACCTAAATCCGGTTCCATTATTACCAAAACAAACGGTGGTAGCATAATTAAAAACGAACCTAAAATAACTTTAAATGAATTTATTTCTCGGATGTGATCTCTAAGCCATCTTCCGAGTACAAATATCATTGCTAATTTAGAGAATTCGGACGGTTGAAGTCTTATCGGTCCTAATACAAGCCACCTATGGACATTTCCTCTTTGAAGCATGACTACGATAAGCATAAGTAAAATAATGATATAATAAATATACGCCAGACCATCATGGACACGCAATGGTATTCGAGATATTAAAAACATACTTCCAAAAGCCAGTAGTAAAAATGCAGATTGACGCAAATAAAGAGTTCTAAGCGATGTATCTACTACTGCCGAATAAATTAGCAGAATTCCTATTACGGACAGTATTAGAACAGAAAGAAATAATACTATATCGAATTTCATATTGGCAAGATAGCAGATTTACTTTGCTTGTCAAGGCATCGAGACTTTAGCATGAGAATATCTTCATTTCTATTTTCCTATGTTTTCAATTATTATCAGTTGGATTATTTAAGCCCTCACCCAACCGCGATTATGATTGATAACGTATTACATCTAACCCCTCACCCGACTCCGACAAAGTCGGAGTCACCCTCTCCCCAAGGAGAGGGTGAAGAAGTCCAAAAGTTTACACTCCCCTTTCTCCTTGGGGAGAAAGGGGTCGAGGGATAGAGGGGTTTGATGATTGAGATTTGAGGGTAGAGCAAATTTTTAGATAAGTAATGGAGAAACAAAGAGGTTTGATTAATTGCTGAGCAATTAAAAGGATAACTAATATGCATCTGTGAGATAGAAGAGATAATTCATATCTATTTCTGTGTTCTGTGTAAAGATAAATTGAAAATTATACATTATTTTGCAGGATCAATAGAATATAATCTTAGGCAACAATGTTGCTTTGAAATTGGAGTTTATAAAGTTTGGAATAGTAGCCCTTCTCTTGCATCAGCTCTTCATGGGTTCCGCGTTCAACAATCTTACCGTGATGCATTACCAGAATCAAATTCGCTTCCCGGATCGTAGACAATCGGTGCGCAACAACAATAGATGTTCTCGAAGATAACATTACAGAGATTGCGTCTTGTATTAGTTTCTCGGTATGAGTATCGATATTAGCTGTAGCCTCATCGAGTATCAATATCTTCGGTCTAAAAACCAAAGCCCTCGCGAAGGAAATTAATTGTCTTTGACCTGCGGAGAGTGTGGCTCCACCTTCTGCTACAGGTTCCTCGAAACCTTTTGGCAATTGATCTATAAATTCATCTGCATTGACAACCTGAGATGCGGATTTTACTGAATGATCTTCTATTAGTTCATTGTAAAGGCGTATATTTTCATTTATATTCGTTGAGAAAAGAAATGCATCCTGTAAAACAATGCTTATGGTTCTTCGAAGTGTATTAACGTCCCAGTTCCTAATATCAACATCATCCACAAGTATTTGCCCTCTTTGCACGTCATAAAGCCTTGAGATTAAAGAAGTAATTGTTGTTTTTCCTACACCGGTAGCACCTACTAACGCAATGGTCTTCCCCGGTTCTACTACAAAAGAAACATCTTTTAATACCCAGTTGTCATCCTCGTATTCAAACCATACATTTTTGAATTCCACTTTTCCTCGAATTTGATCCTCATCTGGCAAATAGGCGTTTTCTTTAGTTTTTATATCTGGTTCGGTGTCGAGAAGTAAGAAAATACGCTCCGATGATGCCATTGCAGACTGCATTATTGCATATTTTTCTGAGATTCCAATTATTGGTCGGAAGAACATCTCAAGGTAAGCCAAATAAATTACAAGCATACCCAGCGACATAGACTCCTGTATAACTTGACCACCTCCATACCATAGTATGAGAGCAACCCCAAAGTATCTAAACAATGAGATAATAGGTCGGAAAATTGCATTAACTAAAAGAACTCTCATGCTCGATTTGAAATAATTCATATTAGTTTTATCAAAACGTATGAATGCATTAATTTCCTGAATAAACGACTGTATAATTCTCACACCTGCGAAGTCTTCAGAGATTCGAGCATTAAGTATCGCCAATGATTTCCTTAGTTCCCTATATGCGTAACGGAATTTGTTTCCTAGGAAAGTTGTCACGAGGAATAACAAAGGCATTATAATGAAAAGAATTAGTGCAAGTTTTAAATTCATTAGACAGAGAATTATTCCAACACCGACAACTACAATCAAATCCTTTAACAAATTTACTACAACAGAGGTAAACATCTCAGAAAGCGTATTGACATCGTTTGTTGCTCTGGTTACAAGCCTTCCTACAGGATTTTTATCAAAATATTTCAGAGACAGAGTTTGAAGATGAGATACGATGTCTACACGAACATCGTGCATTGTATTTTGGGCTACTTTATTAAGCGTATAGATCTGAAAGAAAAGTATTACAAGCGAGAATATTAGCAGTATGAAGTACTTTAATGCAATCTTACTTATACCTCTAATGTCGCCGGACATCAAAACTTTAAGTTCCTCACGAGGTAATTTCATCTTGTTCCCGTATGATAACGCATAATCAGGAGCTTTTTTGCTAACTTGGCTGGGAAAGAAGAAATTTTTACTCGGTGCTGCTTCAAGGTTTTCGCCGGCTTTCCCTCTTAGTTTTAAGAAAAGACCTTCGTTTGAATCTATTATTTTCTGTACCTTGCTTCTAAGATCAACTGGAACATTCTTAAAATCTATAATCAGGAATTTGACCGGAAGAACGACACCCAAATCATGAGCTCTCTTTAAATCGCTTTTATCTAAAATATTACCGTTGATTATAAAGGAGTCCTGCCCTGCGATAAACATACCACCGCCATAGCGATCTATCAATCTGTCCCTCAATGTATCGGAAGTCCCAAAATATAGTAGTATGTTGTTGTGAACTATATGTTTATCAATTGCTTTCTGGTTCAATGTGGGAAGATACACCTCGATTGCTGAAGAAGCGATCAACAGGAAAAAAGCGATAATCATCAAGCCAACATATGGTTTGGCATACTTTAGAAGCCTTCCGACGATTTTAGCATCGTATACCTTTTGACCCTTTGTATAGTCGTCTGGTAAATATCCCCTGGGCATTTAACATTCCTTCCAAAACTTTTTTATCTAAACGAAATAAGCAATCTTACCAAGGACAAATTCTCTCGAAAATAAATTCTATTATAATAGATACTACTTTGAATTTACAATAATAAAATTGTATTTTTGATTTCAATTACTTATTAGACATAAAATCTTTTAGGATTAAAAATCTCCATATGAAAGAGGAGAAATAATTCCAAAGCCTGTGTAAGTCCTTCTCCTTGGGGAGAAGGATTTAGAATGAGGAGTTCAAAAAATTGGGATTTCTGATTAGGGAGTATTCGATTCAGGATTAGAGAATTAAATTAGAGAAAGTTATAGGTTGACATAATGTTTTGAAAGATATAATATTACCTTGCAAATTGTAAATTTTCAGTTAAATTTATATGTCATTTCAAGAATTTAAACCAAAGGAGGATGGGATCATGAAGAAACAGATCATAATTCTACTTGTTGTATTAGGGTTTGCGCATTTTACCTCTGCTGGATGGTTAAAATATTATTCCGATATTGTGAGAGGACAATCGGTAGTCCAAACATATGAAGGAAATTATTTAGCGGTCGGGGTAAATGTTTTAATGAAGATCGACGAGCATGGAGATGCAATTTGGACAAAGGCTTTCGGTGAGAATAGCTACAGTTATTAC
Organism: uncultured bacterium; assembly: GCA_964562425.1. Taxonomy (GTDB): domain Bacteria; phylum UBP14; class UBA6098; order B30-G16; family B30-G16; genus JAUWMV01. The sequence goes on along the minus strand of CAZLTJ010000027.1, from coordinate 10,766 downwards.
GATCGAGCAAACTCAATTATAAAAACCGATGACAGTTGCTTTTTTATTACGAGTTATACACACGTTCCTGACTCCACTATAGTTCATTTGCTTAAAGTCGATATAGATGGAGTTATAATTTGGGACAAAACATATTCATACAACTCCAATAAACGTAACTATGCTTACGGTGCCACACTATTATCTGATGGCGGTTTTGCTGTAGTTGGGAATACTTATCCTATTAGATACGAAGATCATCAATTGCTATTGCTAAGGTTGGATAGAAACGGAGACACACTTTGGACAAAGACATATCCCTATGCAGTTGGAAACTCAATATTACAATCACCTGATGGCGGATTTGTTATCGTAGGATACTCCTATTTATTCGGGTCAGGACGTCAGGATGTCTATGTTTTAAGAACGGATTCCTTAGGCGTACCGATATGGATTAAACCGTATGGCGGTAGTGAGGATGATTATGCTTATTCTGTGACGTTATCCGCAGATAGCGCAATTATCGTTGCAGGAGGCACTCGTTCCTTTGGAGCAGCATGTTGGCTTTTAAAGCTCAATTGGGATGGTGACACTATATGGACTAAGCTTTATAGTGATTTAGGTGGATTTCTGTCAATATGCACAACCACCGATGGGGGATTTGCGGGCGCAGGTTATAGTTATGCAATGTTAAAACTATTCTCTAATGGTGATGTTTTTTGGCGCAGAAATGCGTTACATGGATACGATAAATTAGATGGAAACTGTATAATTCAAACCTCAGATAAAGGCTTCTTAAGCATAGGCGACTATACTTACTATGGTACTTTTATCCTTAAAACGGATTCCTTGGGTTTAGGGGCTGGAATTACTGAAGAAATAGTCGAATCCATAGAAGATTTCCAGATAAAATTTTACCCTAATCCGTTCAACTCCGCATGCAGAATCGATCTACCAGAAAATTCTAAATTGCAAATTCTCGATATCAATAGCAGATTGCTATACGAACAAAATCACGCTCCATACGTATGGAAACCCGATAACTCCGTTTCATCCGGTGTATACATCGTTCGCGCAACATCCAATGGGAATACAAAATCGAATCGCATAATATTTTTACGCTAATAATTGTGAAATAGGTTAGTTAGCTGTTTCAAGTATCTAACATTGCAAATTCAATATCTATTCTGCTCCCCAGCTCAAATATGCCTGTATGAATTCTTCTAACTCGCCATCTAATACCGATTCTGCCTGTGATGTCTCGTATCTCGTCCTCAAATCCTTGACCATTTTGTACGGATGCAGCACGTAGCTTCTAATTTGGCTTCCCCATTCGATCCTTTTCTTAGATTTCTCGATCTCATCTTGCTTCTCTCGCTCTTCTGCCTTTTTTAGCGCTAAAAGCTTTGCTTTGAGGAGTTTCATTGCAACTTCTTTGTTCCTATGCTGCGTTCGTTCTGCCTGACAATTGCTCACAGTTTTTGTAGGTATATGCGTTATCCTAACGGCAGTTTCTAATTTATTGACATTTTGTCCACCATGTCCGGAGGAGTGGAAGGTGTCAATTTTAAGATCGGATTCATCTATCTCAATTTTCTCAATTTCTTCCGTTTCGGGATAAATAAAAACCGAAGCGAAGGATGTATGCCTTCGACGATTGGAATCGAACGGCGAAATTCTTACCAACCTGTGAACTCCAATTTCCGATTTCAAATATCCGAATGCAAATTCACCTTTAATCTCGAGAGTTGCAGATTTTATTCCCGCTTCGTCACCATCCAGTTTGTCCACAACATTGACACTCCATTTTTTGCTCTCACAGTATCTGAGGTACATTCTAAGAAGCATTTCCGCCCAATCTTGTGCCTCGGTTCCACCGGCTCCGGAGTGGATCTCCATTATAGCTTCACCTTTATCCTCAGGCTCGGATAAATAACTTTGAATTTCAAATTCCTTAAGTTCGCGTGTTATTTCAGAAAATTCTAATTCCAGTTCCGTATAATCTTTGCTTTCAGGTTCAAATAACTCGATTAGAACTTCGGCATCTTTAATTCTGTTTTTCAGGGCTTCAGCACGCTCTATCGTTTGGGTTAATCTCTTTCTCTCCTCAGACAACTTCTGTGCCTTTTGAGGATCGTTCCAGATGTCTGGTTGAGATAAATCTTCTTCGAGTTCACTAATTCGTCTTTGCATTTCCGGCAGGTTAAAGATACCCCCGAAGTCTATCCCAGCGTTGTTTTATTTCCACAATATTTATACTTGTTTTTTCAGCCATAAATCCTCCTTTATTAATTTAAATCTACAATGACTCTTGATATTTCGCAATATTTTGTTATCCTTTCCGACTTAAATAGTTTAACATCGGTTTAACTCGTTTTTAGAAAAGGATTTCCCATGAGGGAATTAAAACGTGTAACAATAGGCAAAGTCGATTTGGTGGTGGTTCTCGGTGACATTACCGATGAACAATCCGATGTGATTGTTAATGCGGCTAATTCTCGATTAGCTTATGGTGGTGGTGTTGCAGCTGCAATTTTAGCTAAGGGTGGTGCGCAGATTGCCAAAGAATCTCATCGATGGATATCTGAATATGGAAATGTTCCTGTAGGTCAAATTGCGATAACATCAGCAGGGAATCTTTGCACAAGGCATGTTATTCATGCTGTTGGACCGATATGGGGTGAGGGCAATGAAGAAAAAAAGCTGAGAAATGCTGTGCGTAATTCTATTAAAAATGTTATAGATTTAAATCTAAATTCAGTTTCATTACCTGCAATAAGCACAGGTATATATGGATATCCCAAAGAAGAAGGCGTTAGGATTATTATTGACGAAATTGTATCGATCATCGATAAACCCGAGACATTGAAAGAAGTAAGATTCTGCACAATGGATTCCTATACTGCAAATTTATTCAAAAAGGAACTGGAAAATGTCTCAAAGTAGTTGGAACTGGCGAAAGACACTACTTTTCGCAGTTGTTCTCACAATTGCACAAATACTGATCGTGCATCCAACGGTAGATATGGGGAATCAAGAACTATATATTCCTCTGGTAAGATATCTTGAGGGTAGTGCTACTTTTGGTTCCGATCCTATTGCGAATGATTTTGGGAGTTATTCTATTTTTTTTAATGTGCTTGCAGCATTTCATATACCAGATTCCTGGCTAATCACGGTTTGGATTATTGCATATATATTATTCCAAATTGCAATATTTTACTCACTTCTTTTGCTGTGGAAGCTAATAGTCGGCGATTACAAATATGCTATATCCGCAGGTATAATTTTTGCGGGAGGTTATTTGCCTGTATTGGGTGCAGCGGGATGGTATGGCTCGTTTACTCATCAGCAACCGGGGATATTATGTGCTATCTTAGCTATATATTTCCTTCTGCAAAGTAAAACGCTCATATCCGCTGTTCTGCTGGGAATAGGAATGAATTTTCACGGTATGTTGGTTGCCCCAGCTGTAATTTTTGGTGGAATTTATCTGATATTTCAACGTAAATACTGGCAAATTTTACCTTATGGTTTAATTACTCTGACTATTTCCACACCAGTATTGACAATGATTTTAAGTTCTAATATTGTTAAGCCACCCGGTTTTTTAAAATTATGGCTTAATGTTATCAAAATTAGATCTGCGACAGAAATGTTCCCGTCAGCTTTAGGAACTTTATGGTTGCCATTCGTTTCTTTTTTTGTTATTGGAATTATCGCTATAAAAAGATATTTCAATTCTACAAAGAAGTGGCTTATACCTCTTCTGACTTCTGTGGGATTTCTTTGTTTGATAAGCACATTATTTTCAGAAATTGTAGTTATACCCTCAATTATCAGGCTGCAGCTTTTCAGAAGCACTGTTTATATTGCTATTATGTTTATGCCTTTTGTTGTCCGATGGGTATTTGATAATATCAATTCACCAGCACAAGCTGTTATGTGTATTGGAATTTTCGGTGTACAGCCAAATTTGATACAGTTTGGATTGTTGGGGCTTTTAGTTAAGAGAAAGCTTTGGCAGTATGTTATTGCTGGTTTGATTATAATGCTATTTCTTTTGAGTATCCCAACAATATTTCTAAAATTAGATAGTGATTCATTGCTAAAAAGTATCACATACATAAACTATAAATTGCTTCTTAGATACGGTCTCTGGGGAATTGCTGGGATATTCCTTGTTGTAACGAGAAATAAAAAGTTTCTGTTACATGCACTATTAATAATTGGGCTTGCAAGATCGGCTATAAGTGGCATTTTTACTATCCAGGATGACGATTGGGTTCAAATTCAATACAAAGCAAAGGAGATAACGACTAAATCCGAGATATTTCTTGTTCCTCCCTATGAACCAGGATTCAGAGTTTATTCACAAAGAGGTGTGGTTTTCGACTGGAAAAGCGGTTGTATGGCAAATTATAGTCCTGAACTTTCGATTGCATGGTATGAGAGATTATGGAATTATTTACCGAAAAATGCTACTGCTAAGCAGGCTAAACCAGAAAATTTAGAGAGATATTACAATAAACTTTCCTTTGGTCAAAAGATTAAACTCGCAAGAAAATATAATGCATCATATATTGTGTGTGAAACTTTTAAAGATTGCTCGGTTGCACCAACTGCAACTTCAGGCAAATGGTCAATATACAAGGTGAGTGAACCATGAAAAAAATTATTTGGATTATTCTAGGTATTATCGTCATAATAGTTATTATAGTCGTTCTTGGTATGTTCGTGGCTAAAGGTCGTTCCTCCGCAAAGCTTGTGAACATTGAAACGATGGGAAAACATACCATTAAATCTACCGTTGTCTCCTTCGGTAATATCGAACCGAAAAGTGACGTGAATATTTCTGCCGAAGTCTCAGAAAAAATTATCAAATTATATGTTGAGGAAGGTGATACCGTAAAAGTGGGGGATATGCTAGTGGTTCTCGAGGATAGCAAGTTCCAAGCAAAGTTAGAACAATCCATTTCAAATCTTAGATCTGCGGAATCCAGAGTTCGACAATACGAGGCTAACTATAATAGAACCAAAAGCCAATTACGTAAAATGGAGGAATTAAAGAAGATTGGTGCAATATCTGAGGATGATCTTCTTGAGGCTCAAACTAACAATGAGGTTTATAAGGCTCAACTCGAGTCTGCAAAAAATGACGTTTTATCCCAATCAGCAGTTGTTCGCGAAGCACGGGAACAATTGAATATGACAACCATTAAATCACCAACAGATGGAATTGTAACCTCGATAAAAGCTGAGGAAGGCGAATTCGTTGTGGTGGGAACTATGAATAATCCCGGAAGCGCTATAATGACAATAGCTCAACTTGCCAATATTCTTTCAAAAATAGAAGTGGATGAAGCGGATGTGGTTAATCTGAAAGTTGGTCAGGATGCAAAAATCGAGTTAGATGCATTTCCGGACACGTTTTTCACAGGGAAAGTGGTTTACGTTTCTCATCAGGCAAAGCTAGGAGAAATGCAATCGTACGACTCCGAAAGCAGAGCATCTTTTCTTGTCGATGTTGCAGTAGAGAAACCCAGTCCGCAAATACGTCCGGGTATGTCGGTTACCGTTACAATAACAACAGCAATTCTTGATAGTGTTTTAGCTATTCCTTTGTCTTCGGTTGTAGCATACAAAGACACAGTGACATCGATTGAGGGAGAAGGAGTGTTTAAGGTTACAAATGGATTTGCTAATAAAGTTAAAATTAAGACTGGTGATTCCGATGATAAATTTATAGAAATTCTCGATGGTTTAGATGAAAACGATAGTATTGTAACTGGTCCTTTTAAGGCTTTGCGAGAGCTTAAGGAAGACGATCTGGTTCGACCTATTCGAATGAAAACTTTTGGCAAGGATTCTGCTATGAAGGATACTGAACGACAAGGAATTAGGATTGGAGTTGGACGTGGAATTGGACATAGGTGAAGATAAAACCGGGAGGAGATGTTGAAAGTCCTATTAATTATATCAATAATTGTGTTGCTTTGTGGAGTTTTACTTTCACAGGAACAATCATTTCTAACTTTATCTGAAGCAGAAATAATTGCCATAGAACGGGGGCCAAATGCTAAGGTGGCTAAACTGAATTATAAGCAAGCCCAAGCTTCACATATTGCCGCTTGGAACCCTTTCTTGCCTAAACTCTCCACCAGTGTTTCATATCAGCATTCTGAAATTCCTCTTTACGGTTATCCTGCGCAAAATAATTGGACTTTTGGCCTCGATATTTCCTTGCCTTCAATAAATGGTGGGAGAAATTTTATCAGCTTAAGACAATCTTCCTTAAGCAAAGCTATCTCAAATTTAGAGCTTAAGGATAATATTGCAAAAATTCAAGTGGATGTTGCTACTATGTTTTTTTCTATGGTTAATTCTATTATGAGACGTGAAGTTTCTAAGGAATCCTTAAAACGCACCGAGGAGTATAAACAATTCGTCGAGAAACGATTCGAACTCGGTTCGGCTTCGGAACTTAACGTTGCTGAGATTAATGTACAACATGCACAAAAAAAGCGGAATTTAATTATTTCCGAGAACTCATTAGCTACTGCAAGAGAGAATCTTGCTCGAATTTTAGGATTTCCAGTAGATTCGGAATTTACTGCAGACACAGTGCTAACGCCACCCTCATTGGAGGATATTGCCGATCTTTACGAATATCTTGAAAGGTGGAGGGAAAATCGAGATTATAGACAATCTGTATTGGCAAGGAAACAATCAAGCCTTGGAGAACTTAGCTCATGGTTGAGCTATTTCCCAAATTTAAATTTTTCGGCTGGATATAATTACAATACCAAAGGTTTACCGGAGTCCTTCTCTCAAATTAAGGATAATGCAATTTTGAGCTATAGAGTAACAGCTTCCTGGCCAATTATATCAGGAACTTCCAGAATAAGTTCATTGATGTCCTCCAAAACGAGTAATGAAATAAGCAAGATCAACGAACATTTAGCCTCAGAAAATGCCAAACAGCAAATAATTTCAAAACATAGAGCTATTATGGAAGCCGCAGCTAATTATGAACTTGCAGAATCACAGATAACGCAGGCTAACCTTTTACTCTCTGCAATTAAGCGAAAATATGAATTAGGTAGCGCGACATCACTGGAGCTTAAAGATGCTGAGATGGCTCTCGAGGAAGCACAGATTTACAGAATTACCGCAATGGCTGATTATTATATATCTCGGATAGAAATTCAATGGTTGATTGGTAACTTGTAGTCTTATTTAGATATGAAAATCACATATTATCAATGGATTCAGGATGCCATAAGTAAGCTTAAATCGAACGGTATCGAGGAATCTAAGTCAGAACCGATATTGATATTGGCTTATCTTTCAGGACTTAGCAAGGGAAAAGTGCTTCAGAAGAGCTATCACAGGATTCCAACTCGATTGAGAAAAAAAGCAAGCCGAATTATTTATAAAAGGATTAAATCGCGTAAACCTTTGGCTTATATTTTAGGGATATGGGATTTTTACGGTTTGGAATTCAATATTAATAAATGTGTTATGATTCCACGACCAGAAACGGAACTCCTTGTAAATTTGGTATTAAGTAAACTAGGTAATGACCCTTTAATTGGATTAGATATCGGCACTGGCGCTGGCAATATCGCAATTTCTCTTTTATATAATAGACCTAAATGGAGAATAATAGGAACTGATGAATCTATTTCTATACTGAAACTTGCTAAATGTAATGCAAAAAAACATAACGTTTTGGATAGATTTCTCCCGATCTGTTGTAACTTAATGGATTGTATTTCTAAGGTCGACTTTATTGTCACCAATCCGCCATATATTCCCAGTAATGAAATTAAGAATCTTTCTCAAGAGGTTCAATGTGAACCGTTAGTAGCTCTTGACGGTGGCAAAAATGGGGTAGAGACAATTAGGCAGATTTACGATCAGTTTATTGATTCTAAAGCGAAATTTTTGGCATTTGAATTTGGATACGGTCAGGCAAATCAAATACGAAGCATAACCCATAACGAAGCAAAAATTCTTAATGACTACAAAAATATCCCAAGAATTGCTGTTATAAATCATTAACAAGCAAGAATCCATATGAAGATCTCATGTGAATAAGTCTTGAGTAGTGAGTAATTATACTAAATCTATTATAGACGTTGAATCAGAAAAGGTTTGTGAGCTTCAATATTTGAATTATCCTCATTAAAAAATATAATTAATATACATATACCATTGACAAAGACTATTATGCAATTATTATATTCCTCTGAAAGGGAATTATGAAATGTAAAAAAAGTTGTATACTTGTTGTGGATGATGAACCGGGTATTCGTGAGATACTTTCGATTATGTTAGAAAGCGAAGGTTATGCTATAGAATTAGCCGAGAGCTTCGACCAGGCTGTTGATATTATCGGTAGCAAGATTGTGGATGTAGTTATCAGTGATATTATGATGCCTACCACTGACGGTATAGAGCTACTTAGAAACATAAAAAGGATTAATCCGGACATCCCCGTGATTTTAATTACTGCATATGCATCGCTTAATAGCGCTGTTGAAGCACTTCGATTGGGTGCATTCGATTACATAACTAAACCCTTTCAAGTAGATCAAGTAAAATTTTCCATTTTAAGAGCATTAGACATGAAAAATCTTCGTCAGGAGAATCGTTTGCTTAAACGCAAAATCACCGACTTTGAAGGATTAGAAAGTTTTGTCGGAGTTAGCAAAGAGGTAAAAAACATAAAGGAATTTGTAAGACGTATTGCACCTACTGATTGCACCGTATTAATAACAGGAGACAGTGGAACCGGCAAAGAAATAATTGCTCGAGCTATACACAAACTCAGCAGTAGAGCAGGTGGACCATTTGTATCCATTAATTGTGCGGCTCTCCCGGAAACTCTTCTGGAAAGCGAGCTTTTTGGATATATGAAAGGTGCTTTTACTGGTGCTAATAAAAACAAAGAGGGTTTGTTTGCCGTAGCTGAAGGTGGAACTTTTTTCTTGGATGAAGTTGGCGAAACAAGTCCAGCGATTCAAGCTAAATTGCTGAGAATATTAGAAACATTTGAATTTGTGCCACTTGGAGCTACTGCTTCTATAAAAGTGGATATTCGTTTGGTTGCTGCAACTAATATGAAATTGAAAGATATGGTAGATAATAAGGAATTTAGAACCGATTTATATTACAGACTTAACGTTATTAATATACACATTCCTCCTCTTAGTGAAAGAAGTGAAGATATTATTCCTATATCTAAATCTATTTTAGAAAAAATTGCATTTCAGAGAAACGAACCATCAAAAGAGCTTTCTGAGGAAGTAAAGAAACTATTAACTCGATCTGTTTGGGAAGGTAATGTTAGGGAACTTGAGAATACTCTTGAAAGAGCTGTGATACTGTGTACTGACAATGTTATTCAGCCAGTTCACCTACCCCAGCAGATCAGCAAGCTGTCATTAAAAGGCGAAGCAGCAGACTTTAATAATATACCCATTATGCATTCAAATAAGGTTCTTCAATTGGAGGAGATCGAGAAAGCTTATATATACTGGGCGTTAGCGAATTCTTCATGGAATAAGTCGCATGTTGCAGAAAAGTTGGGAATAGACCTTTCTACACTATACAGAAAAATTGAGCGATTTGGTCTAAAGGACATTATGCCCAAGAAGAAGTAATTTTATAGATTAAATCGGTAGTGATGTCTAACATACATGTGCTGCTTTTATCCAATGTTAAAAAATAGTAGTCACTCACAAAAGGGAAAAAGCTTTCAAGGTAACATCGATTAAACGATAAGAAAACTCATCTTAGAGCTTAAAAAAGCAACTGTAATTGAATAATTATAACAGGTTTAAGTATTGAAATACAATATCATCGACCAAATCTATTGAGCAGATCGGTCATCTCGTAGTTAATAGCATCCATGTATGAATCACAGACATATTTGCAATCGACATCTTTACATTCTATTCGGGAATATTTCCATAAATCGAAAATTTTTCTCAGATACATAATCGTCCTATTCATTTGTTCCTTGCTTTTAATCACATAACTCCAAGTGAAATCGAAGATGTATAATGTGCTATCGCAGAGCTGAATAAGATAAAACTTAGGTCGCAACGGTTGTTGATCTTTTACCGGACTGGGGAATTCGACACAGTGTAAAACAAAAATTGTATCCAAGATGAATTCATCCAATTTACCGGTTGGTTTCCCGTCAGGTTCTGTAACGAGAACCATATCACCGCTGTGAAACAGAAAACCGTATCTCCAGCCGAAATTATTATCTCCCTTCATCCTGCAAATAATCATATCCTTTTGGGGTTCGTTGTGGGAATAAATTCTGCTATAAATGCTATCAATTTCTGCGCCATCTTTTAGTGTAGTTGTCCAATCGAGACCGGAAAAAGTTATATCGCCACCTGTCTCATTGGGTATAAAATTTATCCTTATCGATTCTTTTATTCCATTGCCATCGATGTCTGCTTTAATAGTAAAATCGTTCAATTCACCAACAGCCGGTGAAATAAACAAAAGGACAATTATTATGATATTAGTGAAAGTTTTTTTGATTATATTCATTTACCCCCACCTTTATTTTAGATTAAAATAAATTATTCTATATAGAAAGACCCAAATATTTATTAATAAATTGAAAAGTGCATTTATAATAATAATTCAAGAATCAGAATTTTGAAACAGTAAATACTAATTTTAAAATAAATACTAAAAACCTTTATTTTCGTATATTTTTACGACAATACATTTCGAGCAGCACAAGTCACATATAC
>CAZLTJ010000026.1:0-22650 GCA_964562425.1 uncultured bacterium | reverse complement strand
ATGTTGACTTGGTTAAACAAATTTGTTAGTTATGAATGTAGGGTATTTAAAAAAAAATGCGAGATAAAAAAAGGAGGCGATATGCGAAGAAGCCTATTTTTAATTATTATTTTAATGGTTCTCTCTCTGACTTTTTTCGGTTGCCCTAAGAAAACACCGCCACCACCACCAATGCCAATTGTTGAGCCAGAACCGGAACCAGTACCAGAACCGGAGCCACTACCAGAACCTGTACCGGAACCGGAACCGCTCGAGCTGAGAACTGTCTATTTTGATTTCGACCGCTATGATTTAAGAAGCGATACCCGAACTACACTTACAGATAATGCAAAACAACTAATAGATAGACCAACAACATCAATAAGACTTCAGGGGCATTGCGATGATCGAGGTACCGAACAATACAACTTAGCATTGGGTCAGAAAAGAGCGGAATCGGTTAAGCAATTCCTGATTAATTATGGAATATCTGCAGGCAAAATAGAAACAATAAGTTATGGTGAAGAAAAACCTTTGTGCGCAATAAAATCGGAAGATTGTTGGGAACGTAATAGAAGAGTTGAATTTATTATTATATCCGAATAAATAATTCTTAAGCAACTGATATTAGCAATCTTACGAATAATAAGCTTTATTCAAAGCGTATGGATACATTTGTCAAAAAAGTATCTCAAATGTATATTTAGATTGTTTTCTGTCATTATATTTGACATTATATAAAGCAACATAATTAAAATGAAAAAGATTAACTTACCTATATTACTATTTATTGTTGCAATTCTGTCCGGGTGTGCAACTCGTCAAGAGATAAAAACGTTTCAGAGTCAAATGGATCATCTTGTAAGTAAGAATGCCAAGCAAAGCCAGCAGCTTGAACGTCTCGACTCGTTATTTGTAGAAATGATATTCATACAAAGACAGAATCAAGCAAATTACGATTCTGATTTGGCGCAGAACCAGCAGCAAATGCGGACTATCGAGAGCATATTACGAGAAAGTGGACTTAAAGCTAACAGATTAACTCAGCAGATAGAAAAAATGGAAGATAATATCTCCGACAGAATAGAATCGCAAACAACGTCAAAGGATACTAGCATAGCGAATGTAAGCGTTAACGCACGACAGATTTTTGAAACTGCGCAACTCGACTTTAATCGAGGAAAATTCGATTTGGCACGAATTAGTTTCGAATAATTTCTTGCTCTTTTTCCCAACAGCATACTCGCTGATGATGCCCAATATTACTTGGCTGAATGTTTATACAATCTTGGTAAGTATTCTATGGCAAGACGTGAATACTTGAATTTGATTGATAAGAATCCAGATAGCGAATTCGTTCCTGCATCTCTATACAAAGCTGGAATGGCATCGATGAAAATGGACGACCTGGAAAATGCTAAAAAATACTTTGAAAAATTAGTTAAAAATTACCCTCAATCTCTTGAAGTACCCCTCGGTAAAGAAAAGCTTAAAGAACTGAAAAGCTGGTAAATGTTAGTGCCAGCCAATAAGGATAGATCGCTCGATGAAAGCTGTTATAATCAGATTCTCTTCTCTGGGGGATGTTGTTCTCACATCTGCAACAGTTGAAGCCTTAAATAATGCAAGAGCAGAAATCGCATTTGTTACAAAGCCGCAATACACTCCGCTATTTACCGAGGATCCGAGAATCAAAAGGATTATTCCTCTTAGCACTATCGGTCAAGTATTAAGCGAAATCAAGGATTTTAAACCTGACTTTATAATCGATCTTCATGGAACCATGAGAAGTTTATTAATATCTTTTTTATCATCTGGAAAAACAATTAGAATAAAAAAGCATTCTCTTAATCGAAGGATTTTGGTAAAATACGGCATAGGTAAAAAACAACCACGCTCAGTAGTAGAAGATCATCGCAAGGTAATATCAAAATTGGGTATATCGATGGAAAATATTTATCCGAAATTGTATGCATCTCAAAAGAGTCTTTCGGAAGCAAAAAATAGAATAGCTAATATACCTAAAAATGAACTTGTAATAATTCATCCTTACGCACGATATCCCCTGAAAGCGTGGGACAGAGAAAAATTTCAAATTCTTGCAGAAAATTTTACTGAAGCTGGTTTTAATGTTATATTCATTAGTGAAGGTACTAATAAACCACCGATATATTATATAAATAAACTAACATTAGAAGGTCTTGTCGGGATTATTTCTATGGGAGATATTTTTATCGGGAATGATTCAGGACCATCACACATTGCTGCAGCATTAGAATTAGTGGCTGTAACTATTTTTGGACCTTCTCATCCTGCTCTCGGATTTAAACCTAATGGTAAACATGCAACTTTCGTTTCGTCACAGGTCAATTGCTCACCATGCACACTTCACGGCAAGGGTAAATGCAAATATAAAACAAGACTTTGCTTTGACTCTATAACACCAGATATTGTATTCGAAAAAGCCATGTCGATGTACAAACAAAAAAGAATGCACGATGAAAAGAAAAGCCATATTTATAGACAGAGACGGAACAATAATGTATGACAAACATTTCCTGCGCGATCCTGATGATGTGGAATTGCTCCCAGGTGCTACCGAAGCTATTCAGATTCTTAACCGAGAGAATTTCGATGTTATCGTGATTTCCAATCAGTCCGGGGTAGCTAGAGGATATTTTACCGAGAACGAGGTTAAGGCTGTAAATGATAGATTGATTCAATTGCTCCATTCTCAGAATGCTCGGATCGATGCGATTTATTATTGCCCATATTACGATAAAGGTATTGTTCCTGAATATTCCATTAATCACCCCTGTCGTAAGCCAAATCCGGGTATGATTAAACAAGCTGTTGCGGATATGGACGTCGAACCGGTTGCTATTATCGGCGATAGAGCAGCGGATATTCAACTAGCGAATTGCGTTGGTGTGCCGGGAATTCTCGTTTTAACTGGATTGGGAGAAAAGCAGGATGAAATTATACAAAAAACTGCTGATTTTATTGCGCCTACAATTCTTGAAGCTGCTCAATGGTTAATTGAAAACATAAAGAAATAGAAATGTCTAAAACAGATACATTAACAAAGGCTGAGATTGATTATTATCGTGGACTCAGGTGCAGAAAACTTCAAAGGAAATTTTCATGCTTCCCTGTAGAGGGTTTCCGGATCGTTCGTGATACACTGGAATTCCACAGAAAGTCGCAATATCCAGTCATCGAGGTATTAATTGATCCGATCTTTGCACAAAAACCAATGGGAGAAATAATTATAAATCTTTCAAGTTCGATGTCAATCCCGATAAGATTTATTAAACGAAATCAGATGATTAGAATTTCTGAGACAGAATCTCATCAAGGCGTTATCGCAATACTAAGCTTGCCTGATCATAGCGATAATTCAATATTAACTGATATGCTCTTGAAAAAAGGGATTATAGTCTATCTTGACGGGATACAAGATCCCGGTAATACAGGAACGCTTATAAGGTCTGGAGTTGCATTCGATGCCAAGGCAATTATTATTGGAAAAGATAATGCTAAACTATACAATCCAAAAGTTCTTCGAGCTACAGCAGGCACATTCCTCCAAATTCCAATTCTCGATCTGGGAGATAGAGATCCTGTTGACATAATACATCGTTTTAAAGAATATAATTTCACGATTGTGGGAACAGTAGTTTCTAATGATGCAGTACTTATTTCGAATTTCAAACCACCTGAGAAAATACTTCTAGTGATTGGCAGTGAAGGTGCAGGAATTCGAAGTGAAATCGCAGAAATGCTCGATGTGCAATTAACAATTCCAATATTCAACAAAATCGATTCCCTTAATGCAGGAGTTGCAGGTTCTATTGTACTATACGAATTAAATAAAAAAATAATCGGAAATCTTTGAGAAATTTTATCCAAACTTTTCCTATTTCCCTACACAAAAACGAGAAAAAACCTCTTCATATACATCAACGCAACCAACAGGCTCAAAAAGTTGTGACATTTGCATATCTGTTTTTTCAAGCATAACCTGTGCTACATCAACGTATTCCTTCGATAGCGCACCAATGCAGTTCTCAAGTGATTCCTTCGATTCGGATACAAAGCTTTGTGTTCTAATGGATACAATTAACGCATCTAAAGGAACATTAATTACTTTGTGCGAAATGAGTTCTAAAAGCATCTGCAGACCCTCACCAGTCAGAGCAGAAATCTTTGGAGAGTCAGAAAATCTTTTCAAAATTTCATCAGATATTTCTAAATCTGCCTTATTTATTACAACTAAAGAATTTTGATGTTCCGGTATCGAAACTGGCAATTGGCCACTGGAATCGATTACCCAAAGTAAAAGGTCTGCATTCTCAATTGCAGTTTGAGCTCGCATAATACCCTCATTCTCAATTGGATGCTCCGATTCCCTTAATCCCGCTGTGTCCAGCAATTTTACTGGTACTCCCTCTAACTCAACAATAGCCTCGATTATATCTCTTGTTGTTCCGGGATGCGGGGTAACAATTGCTCGCTCTGATCCTATTATCCTATTGAAAAGAGTAGATTTACCTACATTGGGAGGACCAGCAATTGCGACCGTTAGACCTGTTGTCAATGCCTGAGAGTTCCTCGCTCGAGACATAAAATCATCTAAATAATCGAAAATTTTGCTTAATTCATTCAGCCATTCTTTTACATCACCATGAGTAATTTCATCTTCAGGAAATTCTAATACTGCAGTTATCTCGACCAATATTCCCCGAATTTTCTCATAGATACTTTTCAGTTCTCTATTAACCGATGTAATCCTTTTCACTGCAGAGATCGATCTAAGAGTTCGAGCTTCTATAACCGCAGAAACTGATTCTGCGTCGAGAAGATCCATCTTGCCGTTTAGCAACCCTCTCAATGTAAATTCCCCAGGATGTGCAAGGCGTGCTCCTTTTGAAATCATAAATTCTACTAAAGTCTCGACAAGCAAGGGATTGCCGTGAACAAACAGTTCTACCATATCCTCACCTGTATAGCTTTTCGGTGCTCGATAAATTATTACGACAGCTTTATCGAGAATTCGATGTGAGTTATACTCGATGCTAAATTTTGTAACATGTGCTGTGTTTGTTTCTAAACAGCTTATGTTCAACATCAAGGATCTTCGAGTGAATTCAATGGAATTAAGACCGCTTATACGAATACCAGCAATAGCACTGCGACCTTTTGTAGTTGCTGGTGCAACAATTATATCATGGGAAATTATTTCTGCAAAGTTTTCTGATTGCCCTAACATTATTGAAATTATTTACCAATAGGCTCAGTTGTAGAAAGTCCGGGAAGTCCTTGCCACTGACTCTCTACCCAAAGCATGTGAGCTATCGAAAGTATATTAAACATTGTCCAATAGATCACAAGACCGGCGGGCAATTTGTAAAAGAAAAAGAAGAAAATTAACGGCATTATGTAAACCATGGCTTTTTGTTTAGGATCAGTAACTGAAATTTTTTGCTGGATAAACATTGTTACTGACATTATTATAGGCCATATTAAATATGGATCACCCTGTGATAGGTCCTTTACCCATAGAAAACTTTGGGCTCTGAAAAGAAATCCACCTGCCAAAGCTCTGTATAGTGCAAAGAACACAGGCATCTGAATAATTAACGGTAAACATGAAGATGTTGGACTTACGCCATGCTTTTTGTAAAGTTTCATTATTTCCATTTGCGATTGCTGAGGTTTATCGCGAAGTCTTTCCTTTAATGATTGTATTTGTGGTTGAATTTCCTTCATCTTGCGCATGCTGTAAAGCTGTTTATGGGCAACCGGTAAGAATACAACTTTCATCAGAATGGAGAAGATAATAATCACAATCCCCCAATTACCGATTAACTTAAATAGAAATCTAAACAACCAAAGTAATCCTTTAGTAATAGGAGAAAGCCACCACCACCCAAGGTCAACAAGCTTGTCCAATTGGCGACCGTAATTCTTTAGGATGAAGTAATCCCTTGGACCGGTATAAATTATGTATGACATAGTAACACTTGTAGATGAGATCCTATTGTATAAGCCAATCTTAACGATGGGAATTTCTAGTTGCTTTTGCTGAAGTGTATCCAAAATCCATGCAAATTTCCCTCTAATACCTTGGGAACCAAATTCAGTCTCAGGCATTATTGTTGCTGCGAAATATTTTGTTCCCATTCCTATCCAATCAGCAACACCATCCAATGAGAAGTCGGGTTGCTTTTTCTTAGGCTTTTCTCGAGTAATATCCTTACCTATCCGATATCTAGCGGAGATTTCCCTTATATCCCAAGAGGCATTCTTTTCAAACGGTCTTAATCCGCCGGTCCACCATAATAATACTTCATCGAGCAGCTTTGATGAATCAGGATTAGAAACGAAAACTGAGTGTCTAATGTGATACATTCCATACTCAAATTCATAACGTCTCTGAATCATAATCCCGTTCTCAAGAACGCCAACCATAGTAATCGCATCCCTTGGATTATCCTCGTCAATCTCAAGAAACTCCTTGTCGACAATAAAATGAACTCCTTTAGTAGAGTAATGCTGTTCATCAACTACAACTTCTATATAAGAGTTCGAGCTGTCCAATAGACCTGGAGCCATCTCGATTAAATCTCCTTTGTAGTCGAACAAATCATTAAGTTTAATGGATTTTATGTCGGCACCTATTGTTGTTAGCTTTACGGTAAGTTTATCTGTTTTAACTGTAATAATTTTCTCGGGAGCCGCGGGAATGGAATCCTTTTCTGCTTGGTATGTATCCACATGAACTATCGAGTCAGTTTTGGAGACATGCAAAGCTCGATCTGTCAGAGTATCCGACAAAGTATCCACAATTTTCGCCGAGCTATCTGCTGATGTGCTAAGTGAGTCTGCTTCTGTGATTTCAGGAACGGAAGTTGTGTTTTTCAGTACCCATTTTTGGTAAATAGGCGTTAGAATCAAGATTATAGCTACTAGAACAATTCCAATTATCATTCGCTTGTCCATTTATGCTCCTTTTTATGCAATAATTGGATTGTATCTTAGATAATCAATCAAATTGTGCAAGGAAAATCTCATTTTTAAAAATCAAAAAAAAATAATTACTTGCAGGAAGTATTCTACAGTTTTTTTTTATTACATGGATAATCTAATGAGTATTTTATATTGTATTTTTATATTTGAATTTGGTGCTGTAGTGGGAAGCTTCACCAACGTTCTTATATACCGATTACCCAAAAGGAAATCTATAATCTTTCCGGGTTCGCATTGTCCAAATTGTTCATCCAAGATCAAACCTTACGATAATATCCCCATTATAAGTTATATAATACTGGGTGGTAAATGTCGCAACTGCAAAGCTAAAATTTCCATTCGATATCCAATAGTCGAACTATTAATGGGACTTTGCTATCTAACGTTCTTTATTGCTTTCTATCCAAACGACTTACTGCGATTTATACAATTTATTATTCTTGCACCAATTTTCCTGTCCTTGTCATGGATCGACGTAGAACATTGGGAGATACCTGATGAGCTTTCGATTTCAATAATAATTGTGGGGCTTGTATCGGCACTCTTAATCGGTAGCTGGAAAGGTCTTCTAAACTCGGTCATTGCTGCTGTAATCGGAGCAATAATATTTTGGATTTTATCAAAAATGGGTAAAAAAATCTTCCAGAAGGAAGCCTTAGGCGAAGGAGATATAATACTTATTGCTGGATTAGGAACTTTGGTCGGTGTGTGGGGAGTATTTATGGTTATGATAATTGGTGCTTTAATAGGTATGTTTGCAGGTTTTATCGTCCTATTCATTCGAAAGAGCATTTTAAAACAGAAAAGTCCTTCATCTGCGGTGCCGTTTGGACCGTTTTTAATTATCGGTGCAATTGTCGCAATACTGTGGGGAACAAAGTTAATAGAATTGTATCTCAGCACATTTCAAGTGTAATTTTCGTATAGATATAATCCACACACAGAAACATCGTTTTAATCGAGATTTGTAAATTAAACGAGCAACAGTAATATTTCTGCTTATATTAAGTATTAATAAATTAACTGTTCTTTTCCACTTGTTCCACAATAGGTCGCACAGGATTTATTGCATCAAATGGGCATACCTGCTGACATATTGTGCAGTGATTACCTGCACACAACATTTCGTCGATTGTTGCCTTACTGGTTTCGGGATCTTTTGATATAGCTGGACACCCAACCTTGATACAAATTTCACATGCTGTGCATTTTTCTTGATCAACTTGGAATGGCACGATATCGAGTTCTCGCCAATCCAGAAGAATGCATCGACCCTCATTAATTATTACAGCAGCTTCATCCGTATCGGTAGCAGTCTTCAGTGCGTCCTGAATCTCTTCCAAATTGTAAGCATTCGTTCTATATACTCTTTTTATTCCCAATGCGTCAGCGACTTCTGAATAGTTTACTTTGTAAGTTAACTCACCCAAAATATCAATTCCCGTTCCGGCATGTGGTTGATGACCAGTCATCGCTGTAGTTGAATTATCCATAATGCATATCACAGCATTTCCCTTGTTATATGCGAGATTAGTCATTCCTGTAAGACCTGAATGAATGAATGTTGAATCACCGATATACGCCAGAACCTTCTTGCCAAACTCCTTTCCTTGGGCTATCCCCAATCCATGCGCAATACCGATAGATGCACCCATACATATACAGGTTTCTCCCTGATTAAGCGGTGGAATGACTCCCAATGTATAACATCCAATATCCGTCGTTCCATGCAGTTTAATCTTGTTAGCTATATAGAAAAGACCTCTATGTGGACAGCCAGGACATAGAACAGGAGGACGTTTAGGTAGTTTGGAAATATCAACCGTAGGCAATTCCGGCACTTCTCCTAAAATTGCTTCTCTTATAATTCCCGGATTCAACTCGTTGCAAAGCGGAATTTTATTCTTGCCTATTGTTAATTTATCAGCAAAACCAGCTATTTTTAACTCCTCTTCAAGAAAAGGCTCGTTTTCTTCAATAATCCATATTTCATCTACCTGATCGCAGAACTTCTTAGCTAATTTATCCGGAAATGGCCAACTCATTCCTAACTTGAGAATAGTTGCATTAGGAAAAATTTCCTTTGCATATTGATATGAAATACCGGATGTCAAAATTCCTATTTTCTTACCGTTGTATGTGAAATCTCCTTCTTCGATCCTATTTATCGATGACTTAGAGGAGAATTCTTTCAAAGCTTTAAGCCTTTCCTCAAGTTTCTTGTGTAGAATTCTGGCGTGAGAAGGAATAACCACTCGTTTCGGTATATTTGGAATGTATTCCTTAATAAGAACTTCTTCACGTTCACCCAATTCAACTATGCCTTTTGAATGACAGATTCTAGTGCCTATTCTTAGAAGAGCCGGGAGATCAAACTTCTCTGAAATTTCAGCGGCAAATTTCATGTAATCCTTTGTCTCCTGGGAATCCGATGGTTCAATGAGTACTAATTTTGCAAATTTTGCATAACGTCGATTATCCTGCTCATTCTGCGATGAATGCATTCCCGGATCATCGGCGGAAACCAGCACAAATGCACCGTTAACACCAGTTTCAGATAGAGTAAAAAGCGGATCAGCTGCAACATTAACACCAACGTGTTTCATAGCTGACATACTTCTCGCACCGCCAAAAGCAGTTCCAATCGCAACCTCAACAGCAACTTTCTCGTTTGGAGTCCACTGGCATTTTATTGTATCGGAATACAATTCTGCGATTGTTTCAAGGATCTCGGTTGACGGAGTGCCAGGATATGCTGATGCAAAATGAAAACCTGCCTCATAAGCTCCCCGAGCAATAGCTTCGTTCCCGGATAATAGAACTTTCTCCCCCATTTTTCCTCCAATTTTTTTTATTTATAATTTTAAGGTTTTTAATCGTTATTATCATTTGTTTTTGCACTCAGAAGCAATGGACTTTATAGCCTCCACAGCACAAAGAGCATCATCGATTGTGTTATTAATCCCGAAAGAAAACCTAACTGTGCCCTTTTCTGCTCCTAAATCACCATGAATATGCGGAGCACAATGAAGTCCGGCTCGAACAGCTATTTTAAAGTCTTGCCATAACTTGTATGCTGTCTGTTGAGGAGAAAGACAATCCAATATAATCGGTACGATTGCAGTTCTGTCTCTAATGTCTTGTGGACCAAATGTTCTAACGCCTTCGATATCAACAAGCTTCTCATGCATTACTTTTAAAATTTCCTGTTTGTGTTTGTGAATATTTTCAATCCCTTTTCCGAGAACCCATTCTACACCGACTCCTAATGCGACGATGCCAGGCGTATTAGGCGTTCCGGCTTCAAATCGAGCCGGTATTTCTTCTGGCATAACATCAAGCTCTGATCTTGTTCCTGTTCCACCCAATATCAAAGGCTGAATTTGCACATGTTCCGCAAAGAAAAAACCGCCGGTTCCCTGAACACCATACAACCCTTTATGCCCAGTGAATACAAAAACATCGATATTGTCTCGTTCGACATTAACCGGATAAACACCTGCCATCTGTGCACCGTCGACAACGTAAACTATTCCTCTATCTCGACAAAATTTACCAATCTCTCGGACCGGCAAAATAACTCCTGTAGAATTTGCTATTCCTGTCGTTACAACCATTTTAACACCTGAGGTCTGGGCAAGTTTGATAAAATTATCCAAGTCGAGTCTGCCATCCTCAGTAATTCTCGTCCATAAAACTTCGATTATTCCTTTCTTCTGAAGATATCTCAGTGGACGTATGACTGCATTATGTTCCATTCTTGTAGAAACAACTTTATCCCCAGGTTTTAAATATCCAAAGAATATTAAATTTAACGCTTCTGTAGCGCTTTTTGTTAAAATAATTCTTGCCGGATCCTCAACTCCAAGGATTTTAGCAAGGGTTAATCGGGTCTTAAAAATCAACCTCCCAGCTTCAATAGCAGTTGCGTAACCTCCTCTTGCCGGACTGGCTCCAATATTTTTCGAGAAGTTGATATACGCTTCGAGGACACCTTCAGGTTTTGGAAAGCTCGTTGCACCATTGTCTAAATATGTGATTTTTTCTCTAAACATTTTATTTAATTAAATAAAAGCTAATTCTACCAAATAAAAAATATGCTTAATTTCTTGTATGGCACTGTTAAAATAAAAATTCTCTGAAATTTCTCATTTGTGATAAAATATCTATAGGATGTAAACCAAATCCTAAAAAACTAAAATAAATGAAAATGGTATTTTCAGCATAAGAATCTCCAAAATGTGAATAACATAGATTGTAGCTTTACGCTATTGGAATGAATATTCTTCTTAATAAACTTCGATAGAGAACACCTCTTTTTAAAAGAATCCCCTTGATACAAACAAATGTTACATCAAGGATATTAAATTGAATGCTTAAAGATATCGGTTTAGATCTTGAGAAATCCCAGTGCATCCCTCAAAACAAACAATACTCTTCCAATAAATAATGACAATCGAGCCATAACCGTATAGCCAAATGTCGCACCAAATCCAACCATAAGAAACCATATGCCGACATTTGCTATAGAACCAAACCAACCCTTATGCTCCTTAGAGAAGAAGAAATAAATCAATCCCGAAAGAACGCCAATAATAATTATCAAATTATAAAGGAAACCATGAAGAGAGAACTCGATTGGTAACATTGTAGCATATAACTGCTGCAAAACACCAGCTTGAATAACACGAGGTAGAGCAAAACCGCTACCGGCACCCATCGTGAATGCAAGAGCATATCTAGATAGCCATGTAAACCGTGGAATGAGTCGAGTTATAAGCATTAGTCCCATAATCGCGGGTATAATAAGATGGAACCTCGAGCTAAAATCGGTTGTTAAAGGTGTCCAAAATCTTCCTACTAACGAGAGTGTAAACCATTGAACCATTGCATAACCCATTCCAACGCCCACTGTAACCGATTCAGCAAATTTAAACAAAGGATTGTCCTTCCAAAGGAACGAATACACGGAAAGAGTAAAAAATACTGCTATCCAAACCCATATATTACTAGAGAGATTAAAAGTCATTCCAAAGCCTCCCTACTTTTTCCTTTTTCTACTGCTAAAATATCCCAGATTACCAAGTATAATAAACAAAATAATAGCCACGTGTGCCCATGACTGAGCTTCCATACCGACAGAACCCAATGAAGGTCGATGAACGAGTTGTTCATACTCCGCAGCACCTCTAAGTCCACCCATTATACCGATCAACTGTCCAGCTTGAAGAGCGGGATAGGCATCCGCTGCCATAACTGCAGTAATTCCAGCTGCAATTTTCTGACGATATTGCGCATAAGCAAAAACAATCCAAGAGTTGTATGCAGCAGAACCAGCTAAAGCCAACACTAAAGCAATATCATCGTAGTCTTTTATATTCTGAGTTAAAGGTATATCAACAAGACGAGTGTTGTAATAATCTGTTTCCCATGTCTTATTAAAATCCTCTCCCATTCCTAAGATTAAAAGAAAACCTCCTGGACGCCAACCGAGAAAAACATAATCAACCCCGTAAACCTTATTATACTCATCTGCTAACTTCTTCAACCGCGGTTCTACCAACCCCATACCCATAATGCTAAACGGATTAGCTACAATAACCTTAACATTCTTTTCAAAACAATGTGCCACAACGGCATCAAACATGGGGGAAAGCTCCGCTTCAACCTGAGGATCATAATCTCCAGAAAACAAAACAATATCTGTAGGAGTTAAACCTTCAATATAGTCATAAATAGCTTTAACCTCGGGTTGTATTGCTATTGGCATGTGCATCGGAAAAAAGAAAGGCAAAATCACTGAAAGAGTTATCACAATATAAATAATTCTTCTATCTAACTTTTCTAATTTTTTAAAAAAGCCCATAATTTCCTCCTTTAGTTCCCAAGATAAGTCCTCTCAATCCCAAGGATAATCTTAAGTGTCATAAGAAGCGACCCGAGACCTACCCCCAATGCAATAGCCCGTTTGGCAGCCATATTGGGTGAATTGAGTATCCACTGAGATACAGTATTTATGGATGGTATACCCCATGCCGACCAGAAGCTTATCTTATCTCCAATGGGAACACGTCCCAACATCATAATAACTGCAGCTAAAAGAAGAGCTACTGCTTGTGCGGAATGCGCTCTAAAAGCCCTATATGACGCCGAAGAAATATAAAAGGCTAAAAGAGAAAACACTGTAGCATTAATTGCTGCACTAGTGTATAGGAACATATTTTGGAATAGGGAATCCGAACCTTTCCCATCAAATAAGGCGAATACTATCATTATCAGTACACTAGCAAGCGTTATAATGGAGAAAACCCAGTTAGATGTCTTTTTCCGAATTCTTGTTATGTGTACTCGTAAGAAACTAAAATAACCGAGAAATGCGCCAAAAATTGCTATAACAATTGCCCAGTCTACGTAGTTCACATACACCCATTTTGAGACATGATGCGGGATAAAATACTGAACGGTCATAATCAAACCCATCATAAATACAATTATCAGTGGAAGTTGTTTCTTCCAGAACATTTATCTAACCTCCCACATTATTATTCTGTTCCTATTGCTTTGAATATATTTGTAAACCAATAAATGCCGCTTGTTGCTGCGGCGACTCCTATTATTAAAAGAAGCATCTCTAAGGCTTTAAGATAGTCCTGAGCTTTCAATGAACCCTTCTGCATAGGATCTTTAGAAAGATATGCTGAAGCTGCATATAATTCTTCCCCAATTAATGTGTAATCGCATGCAGTAAGGAAAAATGGTAGCTGAGTCATATCATCAGTGCCAGCAACCTGAATAGCTCCAGTTGAGGCTCCGGTTTCGGCTAAAATAAGAGATTCTGCATAGAACCTACCCATAAAGAAATTAGCTGCAGTTTGCTCTCGGATCATTAATCCCGAAACTGCAGCGGCATAAGCAAATTGAGCTGCCGCTATGTAATATATGTCCTCTTCGCGATATAAATCTGGTCTACCTGCATCCATAAATGCATTCTTAACAGTTTCCTGAGCTACAATCATGACAATCGGGTCATAGCATGGCACAATAAGCCTATTTTGATATTCAGCAGCCTTGCTGGCAACTTTTCCCAGAATAGTTAGAGCACAAATAGTAGCTATATCACCTATCCATCCTAATCCTGCTACAAACATAATTGGACGACCCATTTCAGTTGCACGACCCAAAGCCTCATCGATGTGAACAATACCAGCAATAGGTCTTACATAGAATTCTTTTCCTTTTTTGATGTGGTAAACAAAAAATAATGCAACTGCAACAAAAATAAACACAGCAAAGAATATTGGGAGTTTCGAAAAGTTAAACCAATTGCCCTTGATATGTACCGGTCCTAATGGTTCTGTCCTAGCAATCCAATATGATGAACCTATAACCTGAATTATATAATAGAATTCTCCTTGTGTATCCTTCCAATCACCGAAATCATCTGTAAATTCTCTGTCAGTACCATCTGCATAACCCACGAATCTAAATGTTGTTAGATCCTCTGGGTCAGTACCTCTATATATAGCATAATAGTAATCAGGTTTATCAAACTTCGTGGATAAGATTTTATTCACAGGAATCTCAATCTCAACCATAGATTCGAGATTTTTAAGCACTCCTCCGTTCTTCTTAACTATCCTACCAATTAATGTATATGTTCCGGGTTTAATATTTTCAAATTTCATCTCACCAGTGTTTTCTTTATCTACTTTTCTCTTGTCGTTAAACCTGAATTCACCATATAGAGCTTTATCATCCTCATTGCTCCACATCTCATAAACTACTCGAACGTTGAGTTTATCCAGAGGAATAGGATAGATTATATTGACAACTTCTTGTGCTTCGTAAGGAATTTCTCCTAATCCAAGTGTATCGCTTATTTCAATCAATGAGCCATCCTGTGCTGGAATCCAATATAGTTTTTTCTCTTGAACGTTTTCTATTCTGAGATTTGGTGTAGGATTCTCTACTGAATACATAATTGCAAGTTCTGGATAGTTCCAAACCAGTATCGCCTGATCTCCTTCATCGTTACTTTTATCCCTTGCAATAATGTTAGGTGGCAGAATTAAAGATTCAGCAGTTACAGGATTGAAAGGAATAAAATCACTTTTTGTAGTCTGACCTATTGTATCGGTTATAACTAAGAATATTTTATCGTTAGGCTTTATGTCATTTAGCTTTACAGCTTTCCATGTCGATGAAACCTTAAAAAGAAGTTCTCCGATAGGTATACTCTCTTCCTCAACAGGTGTACTCTCTTCCTCAATGCTATCTTCCTTGACCGGCATAGTTTCCATACCCTCAGGGGCTTTGTAGAAAGAATAGGAAACATTATCGTATAATGTCTTAATGTTATCCAAAAATCCTGAATAGCTTAGTATCAAAACTAATTCACTATTAGTGGAATCGTAGAGAGCATTCAATGTGTTAGGGATAATCGGTGGTTCATTCTCCGGTGCTATACCCACTGTATCGCTATCCATAAATACTTTTTTTATCGGCTTCCAAGTTTGAACAAGGCAGACCTTATATATATAATGACTGTCTGGATAAATTGGATTCTCTTCTGAGTTTCGTTGCAAAAATGAAATATTATCATACTTAACAGTATATCTGACACTGTCGGTTACTAAAGATATAATTCTTTTCCCGTATTTGAAAAGATAGTATTGCTCAATTTCTCCGGGCAATAAAAGCTGAACCCCTTTATCAACAAAATCAAGTTCCTTTTGGGAGGGTTTCAGTTCTAACGATAAATCTCCCTCATATGGAAGATCAAACCAATAAAGCTCCCAAACATTTTCTGGTACGCTTTTCGGACGATATACATTAGCTTTTAATGTGTCTGGAAGAATTAAGTAATAGGCACCCTCACCAAAAATATTCGGAATCTCATCCAAAATTTCTCGTGGTGGAACTTCAAGTTCAACACGCACAATCTTTTGCGCACCTAATGCTAAAATCGAATCTCTGTTTTTATCTGTAAGTTTAACAGCAATAACCTTTGGAATATCATTTTCCTGTGGTTGCGTAAAAAGATAAAAATCGTATGGAGAAAGGTCATTATACGGTTCATCTTCAAGAACGGGTAATTGAGTTTTAACTTGTAAAGGAGTTATAACTTCAAACTTTGCTTCATCTGTCGATCTGTGTTTATCGTAATCTCTACCTGTTGTATATCTTAAAATATCGTATCTAATTCCGGGAATAGTGGCAAAATGCTTCCATGAGATGTAAACATTATTACCACCATCGCCAGGTATATCTATTAAATTTGGAGTTAATGGTTTCGGCGGGAATGTGTCTTCCGCCTGAAGCAGACTTAGGATCAGCAAAACAACAAATACTAGCCAAAGGCGTCTCATTATGCCTCCTTTCGGATAGCCTATATACTATTTACATGCAATATACAATTAACCCAATAGTAAATACTTAATCCATATAGATTCTATTCGATCATTTCTAAATTCGCTCTTGGAACCGTAACAACTTCATCACCGAACCTAATAACAGCAACGCGTGCTTCGGTTTCGCTCTCTAATTTTCTTAGTTCAGCTGGCAATTCATCGACCTTTCCAATTTTTCCGAAATATGGAACCCGAATAACTCTAATAGTAGAACCTATTTCCAGTCCCTTTATTTCAGGCGACGTAATTTTATATAATATTTCATTAGAAGGTTCCTTTTGTTGAATAATAATCTCAGGTCTAATAACTCCCGCTCTGATTTGTGTGGCTCCGTTTATTGAAGCTCTATGCCCCTGATATTTTTTCAATAGCTCAAAAGTTTTGTTAGCCATTGGTATGTCGCCAAAACCTTCTGTAACAATAATAGATAATAATGTATTCTCGGAGCCAGTAATTGCAACACCAAGATCGTAACCCAGATAATCCACAAGGTCTCGTGCGTCAATACCACCAATAACTATACCGATAACACCGAATTTTTCTGCCTTTTCAATTGCAGAAACAGGCAAAACCGCTCCACCAACAATTATCGCACCACGGCAACTCTCATCTATTTTCGATTCATCTAAAGGTTCTGTGGGTTCATCTACAACAATCTTAATCGTACCATATCTCTCCCCACCAATACCAAAAATTCCCTGAATAAACGATGCCCAGGTTTCAATTAATACACCTTCTTTAGGATAGACTTCCTTAACAATACCGGGAATATACGCTTTAACTTCGAGAGGGGCAGGCTCCGCACGAAATATTACCTGACCGGTAATATTTGAAATGCCTTCAAGAGTACCATCAAAAGGAGCTTTAATCGATGTTCTGAAAAGGCCAAAGAAACCTTTGCTTTCAGCCAAGATTTCGTCTTTCGAAAATTCCTCGCCAACCTTCTTTTTCATGTATGTCTTAACATCGGTGGGTTCGATAGATATTAGTCCAGCAATATTTTCTGTTTTAACTTTGCCGGGAATAAAAGCTCTTGCTACAACTGTATCCGGTAATACAGATTGGCCAACCTCTACTAAAACCTCTCCCTTAATAGGAAGAATTCTGTGTTTTTTCACCAATTCATATTCTGATACTCTGAGTCCAGGGATATAGACATGACCCATATAATATTCCCCCTATCTTCTGCTGGAAATAATAAACCAATTAACTTTAATGTTTAGATTTTGCAAGTAAAATTCTCAAGGTATAATTAAATAAAAAAACTTACATTTCAAATATAAACGATGCAAATGCAGCGTTCATAAAATTTATTAAATCTCTTGAAAAACAATAAAACAAACATATTGAAAATTTTTAAAGTTAAGGTATATTTTTAATATAAAAACTAAATGTGGTTTAATTTTATTAGGGAAATGAAAGAGATAAAGGAAAAATTGCGTTCCGCAAGTCGAGGAATTCAACTTACTCAAATTTGTGCTAATTTGCTTTCTGGACTGTCAATAATACTTGTTGTGATGTTAATACTGACGATACTAAACGGTTTCTTATGGATTTCTAGTTCCGCTCGAAGCATACTATTCTTTTCATGGATCGTTATCTCAATTCTATCAGTTCTGGGAGCAATAATCCCACCATTAATAAGACCTCCATCGCTAAGACTTGTAGCTATTGAATTCGAACGACAATTCCCAACTCTAAGAGAAAAACTTATAACCGCATGGGACCTTTCTAATCAAAATATCGAGTCTTACGGATATTCACCAACAATTGTCAAAACGATAGTTTCAAGAGCAGCAAAGGAATCTAAAAGGTTACCCATAAAACAACTATTCCCTCTCAAATCCACACAAAATAGACTAATGGTCTTTTTTCTTGTCATTTTAGTTTTTATGGGATTTGGATTCGCAATGCCATTACGTTTCACAAAAGGCTTGTCCAAAACCACAAACCCAGGGAGAGAATATCTGCGACAGACAGAGACAGTCCTTTTCGTTTCTCTGCCTATGAACGGTAAAGCGATACGTTTTGAGGATTATACAATATCGATACGTGCTGAAGGGAAACTGACTGAACGCGTCAAGGTGTATCTGAAACCGAGTGGGTTGGAATGGACACCATTTGAAGCTCAAAAGGACCGAACTAATCCGAAGATCTTCACTCATACTTTTAGCAAAGTATCTGAGAACTTTGAATTCTATGTCGAGGGTGGTGATTTTAGGAGTCATATTCTAAACGTTAAGGTTTTAGATTTACCGAGAATTATCGATGTGTCTTTAAAATATAAATTTCCTTCTTATACAAGACTTGCTGTACAATCGATCGAGAACAACGACGGAAATATCGATGCTTTATACGGTACGGAAGTAACAATAAAAGCAATGGCTAATAAAAAACTTTCAAGAGCTGTAATAATAATTAACGACTCGATCGATATACCAATGGAAATCGACGGACAAGCTGCATCTACAAGAATTACAGTTAAAGATAATGGAACATATAAAATTCACGCATGGGATAAACAAGATCAAGCTGAACCGCAACCAGTTCAATACCAGATTAGAGTTCAAATGGATGAAAATCCTATAGTGGATATTACATTCCCTGCAAGAGATGTAGACATGAATGAAGATATGATTCTTCCTCTTGAGATTTACGGCGGAGACGATTTCGGATTTTCGAAATTTGTTCTAAAATATATCGTTACAACAAGGGATTCCATTGTGCATTCGACAAATCTGCCTTTTAAGCAATATGGAAAACGCGAGGTTAAAATGGAACATATTTGGAATCTCAGCAGATTAGACCTTGTTCCTCAAGACCTTGTAAAATATTGGGTAGAGGGTTATGACAACGATAATATTCTCGGACCTAAAATGGGCAAAAGCAAAGTATACACCGTTAGATTCCCATCTATGATTGAAATAATGCAGGAAGTTGAAAAGGAACAAAATCAGCAGATAACAACTATCGATGATGTCCTTAAGCAACAGAAGGAATTAATAGAACGATCAGAGGAAATGGCACGCAAGCTCAATTCCAGACGTGAAGAGCTTTCATACGAAGAAAAGCAGGAAGCACAGAAATTAATTGAGCAGCAAAAGTTCCTTGCCGAAAAAATGGACCAAACTGCACAGCAATTCGAAGAGACAATTCAGAAAATTGAGGAAAACAAACTTGTTGCTCAAGACATAATCGAAAAAATGTGGGAAGTGAAACAACTCCTCGAGGACATACTGCCAGAGGAACTTAAAAATGCGATAAAGGAACTGCAGGAAGCCATGGAAAAAATGGATCCAACACAACTCGAAAGAGCAATGGAAAAATTCAAGGTATCTCAGCAGGAGATGATTGAAAAGCTTGATAGAACATTAGAACTTCTGAAGAGAATTAAGGCTGAAATAAAACTCGACGAGCTAAAGAAAATGGCTGATATGATCAAGGAAATGCAGGATAGGATTAATGAAGGACTCGAAAACGCTGAGAATATGGAATCCCTCAAGAGAATGGAACAACAAGTTAAAAACCAGCTTGAGCAAATGGAGAAGACAACAAAAGACCTTGCCGATGAAATGAAAGATATTTCAGATATGCCACATGATGAAATGAAAAAATTAGCACAGGAACTTGAGGACATGAACCTTCCTCAGGATGCTCAGAATGCGCTAAATCAAATGAAATCCAAAAATTCAAAAGCCGCACAAAAACACGGAATGCAATTATCAAAGAAACTTTCTGATATTTCTATGAATTTTGAAAATATGAAACAGAATATGAATGAGATGCTTCAGGAATCACTAAATATGGATATGAAGAAGACAGTTCAGGAACTGCTTTATATATCCACTAATGTTGAGAGAATTATTACTGAAATTATTAGCGGCAAAGATAAAACTAAATTCAACGAATACGCCTCTGAATTGGGAGATATAAGAGAAAGTCTTAAAAAAGTTACAGCCAGAATCGGTGAAATGGGTGGAAAAACCTTCATGATTCCTCCTGCCCTTTATGCTCTTCTTCACAAGTCAGAATCATCTCTTGCTCAAGCAATTACAATAATTTCTGAATCGAGACATATGGTTAGGAATCCTCATCAGGCTGAGGCTTTGAGTAATATCAACCTTGCTACAGAATTGCTTCTTAGAACAAAGAAAGCAATGAATCAGTCTCAATGTGCTTCCGGAGCACAACAGCTTATGGAAAAAATGAATCAAATGTGCAATAAACAATCTGGGATAAACCAACAGACAATGTCATTATCCTCTCAATGTCAGCAACCTGGAGGTTTGTCGCTTGAAGCTCAGACAGCAGCTGCTCGACTTGCAGCAGAACAAGCTATTCTTAGGAAAGCTTTACAAGAGCTTAAAAGCGAATTAGAACAACATTCCAATCTCTTAGGTCGCATGGATGAAACTGCAGAAGATATGAAAAAAGTCGAAGAAGATCTAAGAAAGTTTAACATAACAGAAAGAACGCTCCAGCGTCAGGATCGAATACTCTCAAGGATGCTCTACACACAAAAATCCATTCATAAAAGAGAATTCTCAGAAAGACGAAAAGCCACCACAGGAAAAGACATTGTTCGCACATCACCAGAATTACTGCCAGATGATTTGGGTGAAAGGAAAAATGTCGTGCAACAGGCACTTCTGCAAATTTTATCGAAACCGTATCCACGGCAATATCAGGATGCTGTTCGTCAATATTTTAGAGCTCTTGAGCATGTAGGTCAAACAGAACAGGAGTAATTATTTTAAAGGTTAATGCTTAACTAATTTACAATAAATTAATCTAACGGAAAGCAATGGACGAGAAGGAACTAGAACAAAATTTCGAGAAAAACTCAAATTTTATAGTAGATAGACTTGAGATATTACTTTCAACTGCACAGACTGTTACCCAATCGAAAAATCTAAGCAATCAACTACAGCTTATAGCTAAAGCAATAGTAAAGGCTAAGCTTTTCCGAAGAGCATTAATATCGCTTTTTGGTCGAAGTTGGAAACGCAAGCATATTGGATATGCCGGGATTTCTAAAGGAACTTTCGAAAAATTTAAACAAAAAAGACCACCTTCAAAGGAGATATGGGAAAAGATATTTTCGCCAAAATACCAAATAAGTAAATCATATTACATTCCTCACAACGATCCTTTCTCCAATGAAATCGGTGGCATCCAAAGCGAAATTAAACCCAAAAAATTTAGTTGGCATCCAAGCGATTACCTTTTTGTGCCATTAAAATCGCAAACCAAACGGATCATAGGCGTCATTTCTGTTGATGAACCCTTTGATGAATTTACACTCTCTTCAAAAAACGATGCACTGAGATTTCTTGAAATATATGCCTATCTATGCGGTTGGATTATCGATCGAAATCGGATGACAAATAGGCTTATAGAACAAGAAACTTATCTCAAGAAAATCATCGCTGGTTCCGCAGATCTGGTTATAACTTCAGATAATGATGGGAAAATAAGGGTCTGGAATAAGGCTGCGGAAAAAACATTGGGATACAAAGCTAATGAGATAACAGGTCATTCTGTGCTCGGAATATATCGCTATCCCGAACAAGCCCGAGAAGTTATGAAGAAAATGAGAAGCAGCGAGGGCACTGTTATACAAGAGGAAATTGAAGTCTTATCCAAAAACGGTGAAACTATTCCACTTTCTCTTTCTTCCTCGATATTATTCGATCAAAATAGTGATGAAATCGGAACCGTTGGGATTAGTAGAGACCTTAGACCTATTAAAGAATTAGAAAAGCAGAAAATTGAAGTAGAAAGAAATAAAGCAATTCAAGAGACAGTCGTTGCTCTCTCTCACCACATAAACAATCAGTTAATGGCACAGGTAGCATTGCTATCGCATCTAAGGCAAGATATTAGTGAAATAAGAGATGATAAGCTTCATATAAGCTTCGCAGAAGGTCTTAACAAAGCATTAACTCGATCCTTTCAGATTGCCGAAATAACAAAAACATTACAAAATCCTCAAGATTTCGAGGATGAGCGATATATTGGCAAACTTGAGATGCTTTCACTACCCAAAATAACAGTTAAACCTTTTTGCAAATTAATTAAGTTAAAAATTAAGACTCTAAATATTATGATTGCTGATGACGAACCGATAATAAGAGAAGGTTTTGCCGAGTTCCTGAGGCATTTCAATATGAAAGTCGACACTGCAGAGTACGGCAGAGTAGCTATAGAGAAAATTAAATGAAAAGAT
>CAZLTJ010000025.1:9348-23944 GCA_964562425.1 uncultured bacterium | reverse complement strand
CAGTGGACGAGGATACCCCTCGGATGTCTGGAGAGCCACGCAATATGTTACTGCAATGGATGTTCAGGTAGCCAATTATTCTATTGGATGGCGAGATACAAGCACTGTAATTCGCAATGCATGGCGAACAGTCATGAAAAACGCAATTACTGCAGGTTTAATTATTGTTGTTGCAGCTGGTAATGAAGGTGGAACTTACGGTGCTCCCAGAAATTTAAGACTACCGGGTGAAGTACCGGAAGTTATAACAGTCGGTGCAGTCGATACGATTCTTAATTTAGCACCTTTTTCAAGTGTTGGTCCTGTCGAATGGCCAGATTACACATACCCTTCAGGATTACTGAAACCCGATATTGTAGCCCCTGGTGTTTCAATCTACTCAGCAAGCCCGTCGGGTAATTATTATCTATCTAATGGCACATCGATGGCTGCTCCTCATATTACAGGCATATGTGCACTATTAAAGCAATTCTATCCCGAAATAACTCATTATGAGATAAAAGCAGCAATTGAATCATCCGCATTGGATAAAGGACCTTTTGGAAAAGATTCGCTTTACGGTAGTGGACTTGTCGACTTATTTGAAGCCTATAATGAAATTGGCGATTGGATCGAAATTGATTGGTCTTCCACAAAAAAAGGCACACTGATTGTTGAACCTTTTTCCCTGAGATTTTTTGGTGATTCTGGCACAATTAGACTTCCGGATTCAAGCGAAAGATTAATTTTCCTTTGTGAAAATTATGAACCTGAAACACTCGATTTTAATCCTTCAGAAACTCTGTATTCTTTTTCTCTATCTGCAGCAACTGAATTTGACATTTATACAGGAATAATGGATTTCGAAACAGGTGATCCAATTAATGCTATGGTTATATTCAATGACGACACTGTTGAAGTCGATGGTTTCGATGAAATATCGATCGCTAACTTTCCAGCAATGGTTTGGGCAACCGCAGAAGGCTATTCAATGGATTCATTTTCAATTGATACCGATGATGAATGTTTATTTCTTTTTTTACACAGCTGCATAAATTTTGAGGATTCAGTATTTACCGCTCATACTGGCGACTGGGAATGGGGTGATCCTACTTCCGGGCCAAATGCTGCAAGAAGTGGTGACAATCTCTGGGCTACATCTCTTGCTGATACGTATTCAAATTCTTCAGATTCATGGCTTAAAAGCCCTTGGTATGATATAGATTCTTCTGCAGTACTTTTTATGTGGCAATGGTTTGACTGCGAGGCAACCAAAAGTGGATTTTGGGATGGTGGAAATGTCTCTGCAAATTTCGGTGAGGAATGGGAAGTTATCTATCCAATAGGCGATTATACTTGTTGGCTGGATGATTATAACAAAGTTATGCCATGGCAAGCTGCATTCTCTGGAAGTAATATTGGTAACCAATGGCACCAACGGATTTTTGATCTCCAAATTGCTGAATCTTGCTCCGTAAGAATAGGCTTTCATTTTTCCTCTGATGATAATACACCATACGATGGTTGGTATATCGATGACTTTTGTCTTGCAAAAAGAACTGTCAGAGAACCTATTATAACCGACATAATAATAAACAGAGACACAGTATGGGCTTTGGCATACGGCGTCAGTGCTTCATTGGAAGAAGTCGAACTGAATATTGGAGACACTCTCGATTTGGAAATGGATCAGCTGAGTTGCGACACATTTATGATAATACTTACAAGCGATCCTGGAGATACTATTACTTTTCAAGTCAAAGCTACAGACGAAGATGGCAGAAGTGTTACACAACCACCTGAAACCACATTAATTGCTATTATCCCTCCTGTAAATATTATTGAAGCGAAAAATGTAAATAAACCATTTAACATTAGACAACTTGGTGATAAAATTGTATTTCAAGGTGAGAATGCAAAAATTGAGGTTTTTGATATGCGTGGTAGAAAAATTTTCGAAAAAAAAATTACTAAAAATGAAATACTCACTTGGCAACCTGAAATTTCAGGCATATATATAATCAGAATCACAGATAATTCGTCAATTATTACAAGAAAAGTCAAATTCAATAAATAGGAGATTATTATGAAAAAAATTTCACTCGTTTTATCTCTAATAATTCTTGTTGGATTTTCCTATGCCTCATTCACGTTAGAGTGGTCCTACCCTCTTTCACCCGCAGAAAAAGATTCATTTAGGTTCACATATGATCGTCTTCTCTACGGGGCAAGTGCAGCCTTAGTTAATCTTCCCGGGGTGAACTCGGTAGGCTCAGATCCAAACAATTGGCTTGAAATTGTAATAGGAAGCGATGAGATTTGGAACTTTGAGGACCCAGAGGATTCCATGTCCAATGGGTTATGGCGGTGTCTCGATGGACAGGGAAATCTCGAGTGGTCTATAGGTACAAAAACAGATGAATCAAGAAGTTCTGTGGCGATTTGCGATTTTTATGGTAATGATGGATTTCCAGATATTATAGGTGGTACTACAAGCGGTTGGTGTGTTGAAGCTATGGATAGATTTGGTAACTTCCTATGGACATTTCCTTCACCACCAGTAATATCGGGACCATTTGCATGGCACTCATCTCCTGCAGTGGCAGATTTCCTTACGCATCCATTGGGTTTGGAAATTGTAATAGGTTGTAATGCATATAATCTTTTAGCTGCTATATCTCACTGGGGTGTATGGTGTTTTCAGGCTGATCCCTCCGATAGTGTAGATGAAGGTATTATTTCCCCCGGTTGGGTCGATTATCCAGCACCCTATACTCCAGGTGGCGTTGATGGTACAGATTGGGATGTTATGTGGTATCGGGAAACTAATGCACCAATAATTTCTACTCCGTGTGCTACTGACATAAATAGCGACGGTCTATTGGAAATAATCATTGGTGTAGGATATTCAATCGGTATACCTTTTGGCGACGACGATGGAAAAATCCTCTGTCTTAATGGTCAAAACAGTTCGATTTTATGGTTTGTTCAAACTGACAGTCATGTTACAGCTTCCGCCGCTGCAGGTGATCTCGATTCTGATGGCGATATCGAAGTAGTAATTGGATCGCTCGATGGGAAGTTATATTTCATCGATGGTGATGAAAATGCTAATGGAATAATAGACCCATCAGAAATGGCGGTATATACAGGATCAGGTTGTATTTATTCCTCACCTGCAATCGGAGATGTTGATGGTGATGGCAAATACGAAGTCATTGCTGCTGTTGGAGATGGTAAATTAGGTTCATTTACATATGATGTCGCTGGTGATAGTGTTATTGTAGAATGGTTGATTGACCTTGGAGATTCAATAATTTCCTCACCAGCTCTGGCTGGAGCAGCTAGGGATATTAAACCGTGGACGCATTTCAGAAAAAACCCAGAAAGAACAGGATTATATGTCCCTACAGGATTTAAACTACATATATATATTTCAGCAGATAAAAGTGAAGTCTGTAGCACAGGATGGAGAAATAGCGGTTATTTATTTGATATTTCTGGTGATGGTGAAATACTTGACAGCGTTAGATTAGGCAAAACAGTATTCACTTCGTCAGTAGTAGCTGACATAGACAAGGATTGCGAGCTTGAACTGGTTATAACTGGTGCAAATTTCGATACAACTTTACCGTCTATAGATGGTCCGGATACTATATTTTGCTATAATACCGGTTTTATTGTTGAAGGATGTGAAAATCTTGTTAAACCTCATATAGCTGAGGTTTCCACAGAAGGATGCTCACTAATTTACACAACTGTTTGTGTTTATGATGAAAAATCGCATTATATTCGAGGTTTGGAAATAAATAACTTCTTTTTTACAGAAAATGGTGGTCCAATAATGCCTCCCAGACTTACAATGCTCAATGAATGTCCACCGGAAACTCAATTCGTCGACGTAGTGTTTTTGTTTGATCTATCAGGCAGTATGGACGACGAAATTGCACTTATGAGAGCTCATGTCCCAGAATTCGTTAATGCTATTACAGATGTGAATTATAGAATAGCAATTGTTAATTATAATGGTTGTCCAACAGAACCCTCAGGTATTTGGGAGATTGTGAAAACGTCATTTACAGGTCCCACTGCCTGCGAATTAGACCTTGTATCTGGTCCAGATATTTGGGCACATGATTCCGTTGAATTTGCATGTCTTTTCGATGCATGTATGGAAATGTTTGCTTGGCCATGGACTATGAGAGGTTCTGGCTATGAGGATCAATACGGGGCTGTTGCAAGAGCTAATGTATTTTTAACTTATAGACCCTATGCAAGAAAGGTTTTCGTTCTTCTAACCGACGAAAGACCTATCGTTCGTGCGATTTTCTGTTCACCTGTTTACGATGAAACTGATATTGGATTAGACTCTATTATTGCCTTTTGCAGAACTGAAAGCATTATTGTCATTCCTGTCACACCCGAAAATGGAGAGTTCGTATATTCTGCTTTTGAGGATACAATGCGTAAATATTATGAAGGATATTACGAATTAGGTGATTCTACTGGAGGAGCTTGGTTCGATCTATATGCGAGCGATTGGACGGTTCTCGTTACTGCAATTGCTGAAGAAATCGCTACCGATTCCTGTTGTTATGAATTCATGTATCCTGAATCGATCTTTTGTGAGGAAATGATTGATTTAAACGTACTCGTATTTGAACCTTCAGGAGCATTCGGCGAAGACGACACCCAGTATCTTTCATTATGTCCACCTGAGATAGCATTAGAAATTCCAGTACCATGCGGAGGTATAACAACCTGCGATGATCAAGGATTTTTATATACACTAATTAATCGTCAATATGGCACATTTGTCGAAAGCAGTGCAACATTAATAATTAATGACGATACACTTTCATTCGATGCAGATGAAGTGGATATAAGCGATACAGTCGTATCTTATTCTCCTGAAAAACCATGGGATCATGCAGACACGATAGTTTTTTGGATCGATTATATAGAAAACACAAACCATTGTGCATCCTCAACACCACCGTGCGAGTTTTTCGTTGATTTATTCCCTCCTGAGATTGTCTCCCATACTCCTGCTGAAGGTGAAACACTCACTGATGAAAGTGCATTAGAGATTAGCTTCAAATTGTTCGATGACTTCTCAGGTGTTAATACTACTCTATTTAATAAAGATAATGTTTTTATTCTTCATGATGCTGATACTGTAGAATTCGATTCACTTGTTATGCTTGATAGCTTGACGTACTCTGTTGATGGTATGACCATTTCAGGAGAAGGTGACTATAAGGTCTGCATCAGGAATGTATTCGATACACCGGATTATAATTACTGTCCTCCCAATAAACTGGAAATTTTCTGCTGGTACTTTACATTATTTTCTGGGGAAAGTCATGTATGGTTTGGGGATACAAGTTTTTACCCGTGCGACACAGCATACATCCCGTTATTTATCGACCATATCGGTCTATGCAGATTTTATTCTCTAGATGTATGGTTTACGACTGAAACATCGATATTTTATCCTATAGATGTTGATCGTATAGGAAGTCTTTCCGAGGATGATACTGCATACTTATCAATTATCACTCCGGGAGAAATGTGGCAGATTCACGTTGAATTCGACGATGCTTTAATTGTCCCAGATACAGGTTTAGTTGTTTGGTTAAAGGGATTAGTTAGCTGTCGAGCACAAGGTGGAGATTATACCTCA
Source organism: uncultured bacterium (assembly GCA_964562425.1). Taxonomy (GTDB): domain Bacteria; phylum UBP14; class UBA6098; order B30-G16; family B30-G16; genus JAUWMV01. The sequence continues at coordinate 18,279 of CAZLTJ010000025.1, read as the reverse complement.
ATAACGATTGACACAGCTATTGTTAACGATGGATTCCCACCTGTAACTTGGGACCACGGTTTCTTGATTGTTTTATGGAGAATTTATCCTTGGCTACTTAATATCCATATAGATAGAGTTATGTCCGACAGCGTTCGAGTTCTAACTATCGGCGGAGATTTCTCTACTACCGACTTATATGATCCTTTCATCGATATAAGAAGCCTCGATCCTGTTCCGGGAGAAGTTGACGCGTTTGTAACGTTAGATGATCCTGCTTTCCCTGCAATAACAAGACTTCAAAGAAGCATACAGGATTTAACTACACCAAATAAATGGATCATTAAAACCGACTCCGAAAGCCTTACAATTGTCCATTGGAATCCTAACATGCTCCCAGAAGGTCAATTCGACCTTAATGGTTTTGTGGATATGAAACGAGAAACGCTATTTTTATGGGATATTGCAGAATACGATTCACTCGTGATTTTATGGCATCATCCGACACCACAACGCTGGGATGTTGCTCTTCAAACCGGTTGGAATCTCATTTCATTGCCTGCTGTGCCAACACGTCATTCACCATCACAGGTTTTCGAGAGATCGCTTGGCATTTGGACATACGAACCGTTATCAAGTTCGTTCTATACTCCCATGCTTCTTGACAAAGGACAAGGTTATTGGGTCTACTATATAAATGATATTACTTTCCCAATAGCTGGACTGCCAGTTGAGAAATATGCAAAACGAATATATAGAGGCTGGAACTTGATAGGAGCATTATCTGAGCCTATCCCGATTTCCGATGCTTGCTCGTCACCTGAAGGTCTTTTGATTCCACCACTTTACCAATACGATCCGATTTCCGAAATATACGTTGCGGAGAATGATACTTTATATCCAGGTATAGGTTACTGGGCACTTTCCTTTAACGAAGGAATGTGGTCGGTGCCATCAGGTATGGGCTTTTGTAAACTTATACCTCCTGCATATCCAGAATGGTTGGGAACAGTTAACATCGAATATTTAAATGAGAACATCGAGCTAATTTTCGGGCAGTCGCAAGATGCTAAAGATGACCTCGACCATGCAGATCAAGCCATTCCGCCATCTCCGCCAGATGAGGAATTTAATGTTACAGGTGCATTCAGAAGAAATCAAATACTGCTAAATAAAGACATCGCACGAAATCCGTTATGGGAACTGGAATTAAACGCATACGCAAAAGTTTCATTCGATTTACCGGACAATGTTATTCTTTTCCTTAAAGGAACGGATGGTTCTGTTAATGAACTCTCGGATTTCTGTGAATTCTATTTAAGCAAAGGCACATACAAAATTGGTTCCTATAAACAAATAAATCTACCTGATTTTGAGCTAATCGCAGGATTCCCAAATCCGTTTAACCTAACAACACGAATCGATTTCACATTGCCCAGAAAAGCTCTTGTCTCCTTAATCATACGCGATATTGCAGGTAAGAAAGTTGCTACACTTTTAAAAGAGGAACTCGAACCGGGTAAACACAGTGTTTATTGGAACGCACAAAATCAAAGCTCAGGTATTTATTTTGTAAGTCTTTCCACAAAATATGGTATTCAAACAACGAGAGTTATTTTAGTTAAATAATATTGAATTGTAAAGAATATATTAGGGGCGGAAAATTGTGTTCGCCCTTTCTAGTTAACTGATTCACCCAGTGACATAATAGAAAGTTGTAAAAATTCATTTATCATCTTTGAAAGGAAGGTCAGTCAAAACTTGCTTTCCTCGATCGTCTTTTGTCTCCCTGTGTATCCCCCTTTTGTCTTGCTGTGCTCGACATTTTCCCCCAATTGGGGGACAATTCAAACTTCTGCAACCTCACAAGGTGTCCCCCTTTGGGGGAAACTCCCCGACCGTAAGTTGGGGTAAAGGGGGTTATCGTTGCAGTAGAGGGTGTTTATTGAAGTTGGCTATCCTATTTCCTTCTAATAGTTTATCTATACCATATGAAATTCACGATTGACTTGCTTCCTAATCCACTTAACAATTTTCTCACATATTGCGATTTTTTTATAAATTCTATATTTAATACTATCGTCCCATTTATCTTGATATTCTCCATGTGCAAATTTACTTCTATTATCCTTTAGTTTTATATACTCTAACCACAAATTATTATCAACTTCGGATATATTCTCAAAACCGAATTCGATAAATATTTTCAAAAAAATATCTTTGTATCTATTTCGATATTGACTCCATAATAATTTTTTAAAAACATCTGTATAATTTTTCTCTTTTGTCATAAGATTAAAAGCACCTTTTATTTCTAAATCCACTGATGAACAAGCAATAACTATTGCTTCATTATAGAGTCTTTGATGAGCAAAGGAATATGCTTGCGCAAGCATAATTTCTACTCTGATTTCTTCATCTTCAACTTCGAGTAGTTCTTTTGTCTTTTTCGCAATACTTTTGGAATCACAACCTAATTGATAAATTTTTTTTACATAAGACTTTGGTTGCAAATAATCATCTTTATCGAAAAAAAGAATAAGGGTTTGATTTAATCCATCGCCACTGTAATGAAAAGAAGCCTTTTTAATAATTCCTTCACTAATAGGGATATAACTTCTTCTGAGACTACTAGGTATTGCCAGGAGATAACGATCTAGTACTTTAGTCATTCTTCGAAAGACTTCTTTAATAAAAGATTGTGACGGATTTGGGTATTTCCCTTTTTCTTTTTGAGGGAACTCGCCTTTTATTTCAAAAACTGACCATGTTTCTTCAAAATGACAATAACTGATAAACTTTCCACTAAATGTTTTACCTTCCTTTTCTAGATCTCTTTCTCGGTTCCTCAATTCTTGTACATCTTTATGTTCAATATACACTGGCACATCAAAATAAAATTCTGCTGGAAATAATTTCTTTTTTTCTTCTAGAGTTGCTTTCTCATAAGCTTCTTTGATTTCCTTCAATCGTATGAAATTACCACGCCAAAACTTTATTAGATCGTTTCTTATTTTAACTTTCAAATTAATCAAAATGTTTTCATTATATTTTACATTTTTCCAAGTATCTTCATATTCATAACCAACAAAAAAAGGCAATTCAATTGAACATTCGAATCTGATTTTACTTTCTTCATCCATTTTCTCCTCCAATCCCCCTTTTCATTCCCTTTCCCTTTGCTTACACTCATAAATAAAGTATAAAATAAATTTGTGCAATGCCAAATAAATGTGTCTGAACCGCGGATTACGCAGATTAACGGATTAACAAGGATTTACAAATGACGATTACTAGAAATTAACCACTATTTGTTGGGGTTTTTGGGATTATCCGTGAAATCTATTTAATCCGTGTTATCTGTGGTTCTTTTCCTTTGCTTACACTCATAAATAAGGTATAAAATCAATTTACGCAATGCGAAATAAACATGTCTGAACCGCGGATTACATAGATTAATGGATTAACTGGGATTCATAACTAAAGACTATTACGCTAATAAAACTATAAACGAAACATATAAAGAGAATTATTCTAACAAAGCTATTACTTAGCAATTCATTCATTTCCTATTCCCATGGCAACACATTCAGGTGAATTGCAATAAACAAAAAATTCACCATTTTTCTTACGGACAGCTCCAAAGTTCTCTAATGTAATTTTCTTGTTGCATCTTGCGCAGAATCTCTCACCATTTTGAATTTCTTGAAGTAAATTTAGCTTTTGTAAAAATGTTTTAATTTCCTCATCGTATATTGCTCTAAGCACTGGCATTGTATTCCTCCTTACTTATTTACCAATTCACTCCATGATATTATAATTAATTCATATAAAATGTCAAACATATCTGTTATTTCTCCTCATATCCCTCATCTCACTTTTCCACTTTCCATTTGCTTACCTTTGCAAATAAGGTATAAAATCGATTTACGCAATGCGAAATAAATATGTCTGAACCGCGGATTACACAGATTAACGGATTAACTGGGATTCACAAATGACAATTACTAGAAATTAACCACCATTTGTGGGGATTTTGGGATTATCAGTGAGATCTATTTAATCCGTGTTATCTGTGGTTCTTTTCCTTCTCTTACACTTATAAATAAGATATAAAATCAATTTACGCAATGCGAAATAAACATGTCTGAACCGCGGATTACGCAGATTAATGGATTAACTGGGATTTACAAATGACAATTACTAGAAATTAACCACCATTTGTGGGGATTTTGGGATTATCAGTGAGATCTATTTAATCCGTGTTATCTGTGGTTCTTTTCCTTCTCTTACACTTATAAATAAGATATAAAATCAATTTACGCAATGCGAAATAAACATGTCTGAACCGCGGATTACGCAGATTAATGGATTAACTGGGATTTACAAATGACAATTACTAGAAATTAACCACCATTTGTTGGGGTATTGGGGTTATCCGTGAAATCTATGAAACCAGACGAAGCCTGTCCGTGTTATCCGTGGTTCTGGGTGTGTTGTGTCGTGTCGCTCCTTGCACGGGTGCTGGATTGAAATTTGAATAGAAAGCTAACCTTAGAGGGCTTTAGCCCTTTACTTAATTACACACCATTCTGTGCTTTACTCTTGCTACCAACATTTATTTAATGTTTATTACAATCATGGGAAATAAAATACATAAAACAGCTTCAATTGACAAAAACGCCAATATTGGCGAAGGTGTGGAAATTGCCGAGCACGTGATAATTCGTCAAAATGTGAATATTGAAGATGATGTCTATATAGCTCCTGGTGTTGTTGTCGAGGGAAATACAACAATAGGCGCAGGTACCAAAATCTTTCAATATTCTGCCATAGGACTACCACCTCAGGATCTTAAATACTCAGGAGAACCCACTAAACTCCGAATTGGAAATGGAAACACAATCCGCGAATTTGCTTCCATTCATCGTGGAACTTTAGGTGGCAACGGTGTTACAACTATTGGAAACAACAATCTTCTTATGGCTTACGTTCATGTGGCACACGATTGTATTTTAGGAGACAATCTCATTATTGCCAACGCTGTCCAGCTTGGTGGTCATGTAATAATAGAAGACAAGGCAGTTATCGGTGGACATTCTGCAATTCATCAATTTATACATGTGGGTCAATTGAGTATGGTTGGCGCTTCATCCCTCGTATTACAGGATGTTTTACCCTTTGGTCTTGTTCATGGAATACCAGCAAGATTCGTAGATATTAACCGTATTGGTATGCGAAGAAATGGTTACACATCCAAAAGTGTAGATTCTGTTCATATTGCTACAAAAATAATAGCGAGATCTAGACTCTCTCTTCAAAACGCTGTTGAACAAGTTAAGGAAAAATTACCCGAATCGACCGAAGTAAAAAAATTATTAGAATTTATTGAGAATCGAAGCAATCGTGGTATCTTGAAAGGCAACCCTAAAAATGTCGACGAATTTTGATATATATAAAACCAGATTTCTATGCTTTGATCTCGAGATGACCGGGCTTAACCCGTATAAGGACTCAATAATTGAAATTGCTGCAGTACCTCTTTTGGGTAATAAAATTGAAGAGCCATATTTTTTCTCTCCATTACAACCGTATTCATTTATAAGCAATGAAAGCAAGAAAATACATGGTCTAAACGGTAGCAAACTATTGGATGCACCTCCTGCAGAGGTCGTCATTCCTGAGTTCTTCAGATTAGCAAAAGGTATAATCCTTTTAGGACAGAACCCAGGATTAGACATCGCATTTCTCTGGCAGGCAGCAAAGAAAATCGGTGATATCCCACCTGAGGAATGGGCTATCGACATCTCCAAAGTTTTTAACTATATTTATAAGAATACAGGAAAATTATCTCTTGAGACCATGGCTAAAAGATTTGAGATAAGGATTTCACGCACAATTCATAACGCTCTCGAGGATACAATAATTGTTGCAGAAATTTTTCAAAAAATTACTCCAATGCTTTACAAGCACCATATAAGAACTCTAAATGATTTAATTACAGTAGGAAAAACCACTATGAAAAGGCATTGATGTTTTTTAAAATCGCCAAAATCAAATTCAAGCTCCTTGTTCGATTGATAATGCAAAAGGGATTTGAGCACTGGGCAAAAACCATTGTTGCTGTATTTGTTATTGGTGGCTTTTTTTATGGTGTATACTTCATTTTCTATAAAATATTCAAGTATCTAACCAGTGTTCAGGACATAGGCTATGCTCTTTCAGATAGATTGATCTCACTGGGATTTCTAGCATTCTTCACTATGCTTTTAATTAGTAATATTATCAGTTCTATTTCAACACTTTTCCGTTCTCGGGAAACAAGATATCTTATGGCTACCCCACTCAATAAAAATCAGGTTTTTTGGGTTCGTTTTATAAACAATTTCTTTTTTTCATCATGGGCTACATTAGTTATCGGTCTTCCAATGGCTATATCCTATATGGTAACAAATACTATGTCAATCTGGTATATAGTATGGGTTTTTGGCGCTCTTATGCTATTTTTAATAATCCCTGCATTTATCGGCAGCATTATTTCTATGCTGTTTATGCCTGCAGTCAAGAAATTTTCTTTTAAATGGTCTGTTGTAACATTAATTGGTATAACATCTATCATTGCATACTTTTATGTAAGATCAAATCTATCCGGTGGTTTGATGTTTAATGTTCTTGGCGATATGACAATGTTAAACTACTATTTTCGGCAGCTAGGTAGCCACCGCACACCATTTTTCCCGCATATCTGGTTTACAGAAATTATAAGTGCACTAAGACAAGGACAAAGTATGCGAGCTTTTCTATTCAGCTCAGCTCTGGCTTCAACGACTTTTTTTGGCTTTTTTATTACCGATTATGTGTCAAAAAAAATCTTCCAAACATCTTTCGAAGCCGCTGAAACTATGACTCATAAGAAACAAAGTAAATCCACAAGTTTGCATAATTCTAAACTTTGGCGGTTATTATCTTTTTTAAGACAGGATGTTCGTTCTTTATGGGTTAAAGATATTAAACTTTTCATTCGAGATCCAAATCAATGGTCACAATTTGCAGTACTTCTAGTTTTACTAGTGCTCTATCTTGTAAACCTGAAATTTGTGCCCTCAAAAATTACAAGTACTTATCTTAGAACTGTAATTGCGTTCGCCAATTTTGCATTCTGTGGATACATTCTTGCAACTTTATCAGTAAGATTCGTCTATCCAGGTATAAGCATGGAAGGTAAAAGCCTTTGGTCATTAGCAACTGCACCAATTGGGCTAAAAAAATTATTTTGGGAGAAATATACTTTATCTTTCGTTACTTTTATTATCATAGCAGAGATTATTGCGGTAATTTCCAACGGCTTACTTTCTCAGAGCAACTTAATGACTATTATAACTGCGATAGGGATATTTCTTATGAGTATCGCATTAGTCAGCTTGAATATGGGACTCGGCATACTCTTCCCAACTTTCGAGGAGTTAAATCCAATGCGAATAGCAAGTTCCGGCGGCGGAATGATTGCGGCCCTTCTATCATTAATTTATGTTGGACTAACTGTAATATTACTAGCTATGCCCACGTACAGATACATTTTATTCGTAACCTCTGGGAAACAACTCCTCATTGGAGAGATTGTAATTATGGTAGGATTTTTAATTATCTTGAATTTAATTACAATAATACTTCCTATGAAATTAGGTCTGAAAGCAATAGATAAAAAAGAATTTTAGTTAACAAAACCTAAGATCCATCACAAATTTTCAAATGAACCGATTTATTCGCTTAGATTATTTTTTACCCTCTAATCTTGATTATCTACACAATTTTTCAAATCTCTTAGTCTTGGTAAACAAATTAGAACATGTTATAAAGCACAATCGGGAAAATCCAATTTGCAAAATGATATTTAAGAGGAAGCTTTGGATTAAATTGCCAATCATGAATCATATCAAAGCAAAAGAAAAATATGCGTAGTCCAAAACAAGATTCTTAGAACCAAATTATGAGCACTAAACCATAAAATATTCCTCTTCATCAGTAAGAGGAATTAATTTTTCAAATTCCCGAACCAACTTTACCCTCTGAGAATTACTCCATGGAATCAGAATTAATAATGTTCCTTATATTTTCCATGTGATTCTAATAGAACTTTTCCAACGCCCATACTTCTCAAGCGATAATTGGATACTCCAATAATAACCGCAGCAAGTCCATGTGCTGCAGGCCAAAGAGCCAAAGAAATCGAATATACACTTAATCCCATGTAAGAAACGATTGCAGCCGATATGCAAAAAGCAATGAAAGCAACAAAAATATATCCAAACAATCTCAACATTGAGTTTTCCGGTTCAACAGAAATAGCTTTCTTGGGACGTTTGTAAGCCTGCCACATAACAAAGAAAATCGTTGCCTCTAACAATAAAACAACTAACGCAATAACGGATAAATATGGCATGAAATCTAACTCCTCCTCCACACTCCAGACATACGCGGAACTCTCTGATTCATAGATCATCATTCCAAACCCAGCGATAATAATAAAAAAAGGAACCATCCACCAAAAAATCAAACGAACAACGGTCCGCTGAGCATCGAGCCATATTTTCTCTTGTTCCTGAGTTAGCCGAATTAATTTTTCCGGATCATAAGCCATACCATTTTACCTCCCAGCATCAAGCTTCAATTTAAAACTATAATAATCTTACTCTCCGTTATTAATTATGAACATTATATTATATTATATTATCCAACCTTTATTATTATTCTTAGAATAATTTTAATAATGACTAACTTACATATAAATAAAAAGGTTGAATATAAAAAAATTCATATTTATAATAGGTTTATTATAATAGCAACATAAATAGGAAAAATGAATCAAAACTTTTACAAATTCAGTTTTTTTAGTTTCCTCATTTTAATAATCCTTAATGTAACAGCTATAGCTCAAACGCCATCATCCTCGAA
>CAZLTJ010000025.1:0-9321 GCA_964562425.1 uncultured bacterium | reverse complement strand
CCATTGCTGCTGGTGGAAATGAAGGTGACGATATTACATCCGAATCTTTTAAACTCTCAAGTGTAGTTGGACAACCTACTGCGCTTGACAGCCTTTGGTTAACTGGAACATACTACCTAAGTCATCCTGGATTTAGAAAAGTTGATCTGGATTGGCGTATCCCATTAACTCAATTCTTTGGCGATGTTGCTACTTACGATTCTATTGCAATAGATTCAATTTTTGTAGAATGGACAGGCATCGACACCACACTTGAGGAAGGTTTCGGATGGGGCATCTGGGTTTATGATATTCAGTACAGAGAAGGTCCTTCTGGATTCTGGATTGATATTCTATCCAGTGTTAGCGACACTAATTACTGGTATTCAGGTATGAAGGACTCTGTTTGGTACTATTTCCGCGTTAGAGCACATGATCTTGCTACTAATGTACCAAATTGGGATACAAGTATTACATACGTCGCATTTGATTCTGTTCTCTGCTGGTTAACTCAATGGCTTTTAGTAGTAAAAACCAACTTTTCTGGTGGTGTTATTATTGTTGATGGCTCAATTGAACCCTCTCCATATGAGGAATACTTTTCTTTCGCAACTACAAGGACTATTATAGCATACGATACGATTTATAGCAGTGATTCAATACGATATATCTTCCAACAATGGAATGATAGAGACACTTCTCATACACGCACTATTACTGCTTTCAGCGATACAGAATTCGTTGCAGAATACATTATGCAATACAGACTAATTGTTGCTAATCCCGACGGTTACGATACACCAGATCCCGACACTGGGAGCATTTGGTTCGATAAAGGGATATTTGTTAAAGCTGAGATTACAACTACACCAGTTGCTGCAACTGCTGAATCAACAGCCTACTGTATTGGCTTTTATGGCAGTGGATCGGTTCCCGATTCCGGTTTTGGTTCAAGTGTTGCATTTAACATCAATGAACCATCAGAATTAACTTGGAGGTGGAGTGTTGTTCCAAAGGGCACCCCAGAATGTACTTTATATGTTTATTCACCTCATGGTCATCCTATCCCCTCAGATACAACTGTGTATCCATTTGGTATAACCATAAATGCCTTCGTTGAGGATTCTTCATTTGAAGACACAATCTGGCACTATTGCACTGGATGGTTAGGTGGTGGTTCTGTAAGTTCCTCAGGATCAGAAAATCACACAAGCTTTGATTTAGACCTTACATCATGGATTGTTTGGGTTTGGGACTCCTTAGAAGTATTACCTCTTCTTGTTCTTAATGATGGAATCACACCTTCCGATTCAGACGGTTATGATTCACCAAATCCCACTATAGGAATTCATTGGATTGAATTAGATTCTTTCATAACCGTTTCAATAAATTATTATGATGCAGTCTACAACGTCTCATGTGCAGGTTATTGGAGTACAATATTTCCGCATGCCGGAATCGATACATCGATTAATTTCGTTATGAAAGAACCTACCTGGGTCCAATGGCGATGGTTTGACAGTGACACAGAAATGGTTTGCCTTAGAGTCTGGTCCGAGTATGATTCGCCAATTCCACCGGTGGGGATTACTTGTTATCCAATAGGCACAGAAATAACAGCTAATGTTACACCCATGACAGTTGATAGTCATTACTGCACAGGATACTGGGGTTTAGGTTCAGTACCTACAGACACATCCGGAATAGATCCTATACCCTGGGAATTCAGTTTTATAATCAATACTAATTCTGAATTAGTATGGCTATGGGATACTTTGCAAAGATTTCCTTTGCTTGTAAACAATGAAGGAGTGACAATATATGACATAGAAGGCTATGACTCTCCTGATCCAACTGTTGGAATCCACTGGTTTTCCTCAGGTGACTCAGTTTTTGCTAATATTAACAAATATGATTCAACAGCCTCTATGCAATGTATCGGTTTTTGGGGTAGCGGATCGGTTCCACTTACTTCTGCTGATACTTCAGTTCTTTTTGCAATTCATAAACCCAGTATAATAGACTGGCGCTGGGCTAATATTGACACCGAGATTATCTGCCTTACGGTATATTCTGAGTACGGTTTGCCAATACCACCAATTGGAACATCATGTTATCCAATTAATACTATAATCGAAGCCTTCGTTTCCGAATCGGTTTATGTAGAGGGTTCAGGTTGGATTTTAAATTGCGGCTGGCGTGGTGATGGTTCTGTACCAGAAACAGGTCTAACAGATTCATTCAGTTTCGAAATTGAAACTTCATCATGGCTCGTTTGGCAATGGGACAGCTTAATTAGATGGCCGTTTATAGTTCTAAGTGAACACGGTGCACCAAATCCTCCTGTTGGAGTACATTGGTATGACGATGAGGACACAGTAACTGGAAACGTTGATCCAATTGATGGTTTATGGCGATGTGTTGGCTACAAAGGTTTTGGTGATCTCGATAGTAGTTTAGCACATTTCTTTGAATTCGAAATAACAACATTATCAGGAGTTGAATGGATTTGGAGCACATCTGCTCATAGAGTTATTGTTCAAAAATATCCTCTGGAAAATGTATATGGTAGGATTACCATTAATAGCTCGATATTTGAATCTACAGCAGCTGAAACTGTTTATGTCGAAGAAGACGATTCACTTGCTTTATATGTCAGTTCCTATGACTATAAAACAGATTCTCTAACTCGATATGTTTTCTCAGATTGGGAAGATACACCGTCCGATTCGTCGAGAACAGTTATTATATCGAAAGATACATTATTCACTGCTAACTATAATATTGAACACTTAATTGCTTTCCAGAGAAACCCATTGGATGACATTTATGGTTCTTTAAATGTGGATACTCTAAACTTTACCGATTTGGAAGCTGTGGAACAAGATTTCTGGTTCAAGGAATCAACTATCCACAGATTCGAGGTTTCAGAGAGCGATAGTTCCTTAACAACAATTTATAACTTCCTGCAATGGGAAAACAGTAGTTCATCTGCAATAAGAACATTAACAGTTAGTAAACCAGAAACGCTAATTGCTTACTTTGAAAGAAGTTATCTTATTGTAGTTGAGAAAGATCCGGCTGAGACTTATGGATGCTTCTATTTGCCTGATACAACAATTTGCTTTGTTTCCTCTGTTTCATTCTGGGCAGATGAAAACACATACATTGAATTTGCAGTAAGCTATAGAGATACTGTTCCCGGTTCTGATTCGATGTATACATTCGAGGAATGGGAAGACGGAGGTATTGATTCGCTGCACGAAGAATTTGTAGTAACTAAATCAGACACATTTACCGCCAGTTATAAACCAGAAACCTATACTATTTGCTTTGAAATAAATCAGTACGGTTCAATAGGAGGTGCAGACTCACTTTACTGGAATCCAGGAACAGTTAATATTAGCGAAACTCATACAATGAGTTCAGGTTTTAGCAGAGGTAGAATGATTGTTGAAAATTGTGGTGATGTCAATATTCGACTATCACTTAGAATTTATGGGGCATACAATGTTGACACAGGCGATACTATTCCATGGTCACCTGACTATGCTTCAGGAATTAACAAATACGTTCTCCGAGCAAGCTTCCAAAATTCAGATATGCCTCCTGTGAGTTATCTACCTCTTAAGGATTATATAACACGTGATTGGAAAATTGCCACAACTTCAATGGAAAGACCATCCTCAGTTTTCGGACCATATGGTGGATTTATTCAACCAACGAAAAACAATTACTTATTTATGCAATTTATTTCACCGACATTGTCCTCCGTTTATGGCGAACCAATTGTCATTATTGTAAATATTCGTGCGCAAATGAGACTGCCTTAGTTGTAAAGTAACCTAACAGATCTACTCATCGATTAATAAAATTTAACAATATTCAGAAATTTAATTTCTACTGAAATATGAATCGTTGTTTCGAAAATTAATAATAAATTTTCAGTTATAATTCAAAAGGATAAAAGAATTCGAATATAAAAAAAGGCCCTCTCCTCATTAAAGAGGAGAGGGATGAGTGAGGAGGGGGGGTAATTACTTATCTATTGGGAAAGGATAAGTTTTCTTTCGAATAATTGCTCTCCAACAACAATTCTAACAAGGTATAATCCACTCGGTAAATCTATTCCATTCATATCTGTGCCATCCCATTTTAATGTATGAATACCAGCACTCAATTCTGAATTAATAATGACATTAATCATCTTACCTGATAAACTTAATACTTCTACTCTGACTACTGTAGATTTGTTAACTTCTATATCAATTGATGTATAACTGTTAAAAGGATTTGGAGTAAAATTACTTATGTTGATTTGACTCGGAATTCTCTTACCAACATATTCTATTTTATGGACTCCTCCACTCAGAAATCTCATGTTTTGTACCGACTCACCATCGATTTCTATTTGATAATCTTCTATCAATTCAAATTTCACTTCATTTCCGTATGTCATGACAAGCTCCCAAGTACCATTTGAACTAACCGAAATAGAGGGAAGTCCTTTATAATTAAGGTATGCGTCAATTTCATGCTCATTATTCGGAATAGGTGGCTCAAATGGTAAAGCGTAATCATTTCCCAGGTTCAGAACCAATTCCTCATCTCCAATAATGCATTTTCCGACTGTAATATATTTGGGTGAGTAAAGCGTTTTCATTCCAGAATACTCTCCCGGTAAGAACAGAGTAGCTTCGTCAGCATTAACAGCGACAAAATATCCTTTGCTCCCATCAAGTTCATCGGTTGGGACATAATTCCCTGTCGTTGCATCGTATTCAAATGCATGTTCTGGCATTCCCATTATCACGCCTAATGGATCAACATCTGGAGTAGAAAAATCAACAGGATCATAGACAGTTCCAATAAGGTTCCAACCCATAAACAGGTCTATAGTCAAATCGTATACCGGCAGTCCCCAATGATGAAACTCTCTTGCTTCATCAAATAGTATTGCATAACCTACCCCAGGGTCTAATTCAACAGCATCATACCAGAGACTAGTATTATTATCGTAACCCCAACATGATATATATCCTGGGAAAAGATCATTTGGGCTTCGAAGACCAGGATCTATAGGCATTGAGAACATATTCATACCCTTTTGGAAAACAAAGTCGAAAGGTCTTAGACTACCTGAGTTATAGAGAACTTCAATATTTCTCCCCGGCAAATAATCATAATTCCTAACATCCATCATATCGATTATATCATCCCCAGCTAAGAGGTATATAGTACCCATCTCTCTTAGGTTGACATAATCCGGGAAAAACCAATGAATTGAACCCAATGAATCACCTATGTTGATAAGCCATTTTAATGTTGCTTCCCATGCACTTCTTATATCGACATCAAGATAGGGATGATCGGGGTCCCATTCCTCAATAACTGTATATGGATCGAACCATTCAGTAAGTGGATCATTTTCATGATCCCATGCTCGATCGAACATTATCGATGCCCGAGGCTCTACTCCGAGAATCAGCGTATCAACAAGACCATCAGACTCGAAAACCATATATATTCGCCAATTGTCATCACAAGGCCAGACCTTTAAAGCACCTGGAATAAGAATCGTATCAGTCACATAAGCTTCTATGTTGTGAGCAATCTCCTCTACAATAACATCAGTAAGTGCTGCAACCGGAGCACCTCTTTTAACTCGGAAAAGAATGTCGGCAAGCGGTCCACCACCTTCAAAGAATCCTCGTGACTCTAACTGGAATGTTATACCACCTGGACTCACACTTAAATCACTTAATTCGCCAGATCGAGGTATAACATCTATAGGTTGAGCAATTTCTGGATCGCATGTAACAGTGAATCTTAACATATTAATATCCATAGCTTCAAGAGAACGAACCATTAACGTCATTTCTCTGTCGAATTCACGACATGATTTCAGTGTTTCAGGTTCGAAATAAATAACGAGAGGTCTCGGTTCCGGTTCCACAACATGAAATCTGATTGCAATAGGATTAATTGGGTTATCTCTATCATTTGTGTGAACCATCAACCAAGCGTAATAAGTTCCTATATCTAATTCATTGCCATAAAATGTTAACGAAACATTTTGTTTACTTCGAGCAGAAAATATGCCAGTTATAGGATCTTCCTCTAACCATTCTACATTCTCGCAAGGTTTAAGGCTAAGAATTTCATTTATCAGAAGTTGCAATGCGTCTGGAAGTCCATCTCCGTTTTCATCAGCTTCAGTGGAGAATCTTAATGCATTAATTATCGCAGTATTACTGAAATTAGTCACAATGGCAGCATTAGTGGAATAAGGATACAGATCAAATGAAGCAAGGGAACCATAAGACAAGGGCATTATACAGTCGCCATAATCATCGTATCCAAGAGTCATATCATAGAATGCAGGAGTTGTCGGCATGGGAATGTTAAAGAAAGGATGCAATGGTAGTTCGACTGTTAGAGCACTTGGTCTGTCTCCAAGATCATCCGTAATTTCAACACCCAAAATATTCCAAACCCAGTGACCTTTAAATCGATCAAGGTCAGGAGATTGTATTAGAATTTTTGCACCTCTTCTAATAGCGTTTAAGACACCATCCCAAACATGATTGCTATTAACAATGTTGCTAGATACAATGACCAATTCCCAATCCCGTCTTAAACATGCGTCATTGAAGGCAACTGGATCAGTATAGATATCCGCCATATAACCAATCACTTCTAATGCTCTGGGAACAAGAGATTCATCGTCGACAAATGCAACGATATCCCCTGCGTCAGGAGAATCGGATCTCAAAAGACCGCGTGGGACAAATGCACATCTCTCCTTTACATAGAAACTAAGATATCCTTCACCACAATTCTCAATTGGTAGTATTCTAACTCCTATTTCACCTTGACGAACAGTCATATCTATTACCCTTGGTAAGTTGCATATCGATCCGGGACCTTCTCCAGGAGGTAAGTATAACGAACCAAATTTGGATGGATCTTCAGGATCGGAATGACCAGGAATTATTACTTCCCAGTCTCCACTGTCAGCATTATAAATAGCAAACCTAACA
This sequence comes from uncultured bacterium, assembly GCA_964562425.1. GTDB lineage: Bacteria > UBP14 > UBA6098 > B30-G16 > B30-G16 > JAUWMV01. The sequence continues at coordinate 2,299 of CAZLTJ010000025.1, read as the reverse complement.
CCGATCCAACTATCTAAGCGAGGAATGTTAATCGCTTCTAGATCTCTACCAAATAAAGGTATTGCAGTTTCATAACAAACATATCCCTCGAAATCTGCTGCGTGTCCAAACATATTGCTACCGAAAATTCTTTCATCACGACTAACACCTGTTACGAAATCTCCCCAAATACCTTGGAATGTAAATTCACTTCCAAATGGCCTAGCTCTGAGTAAATATTCACCCTCATTGCTTGGTGAATCGATAAGCCATCTTCTATTGAAATTATCATCAACAGAGATAAACAGAGCGTCATCGGGAGATAGGCAAACATCACTTAAAACCTTCACACCTATATACAAATGATGTAATGTGTGTTTAAGGAAAATCTTTACGTCTCCATCACAGTATTCAAAATAAGATGCATCTAACCACTCAATTTCACCGATCCAACCGTCAACCTTTGGTGGCAAATGATATGAGAAATTAGAATACCAATCTCCTATTTCCCCATCGATGCAAAAACCATGCTCTACATTAGATGGAATGCTATTTCCCACAGAATATATTGCCGCAATCCGATAATAATATATTGTATACGGGTCAACGTGATTATCTATGTAATTTGGGACAAATGTGGATGCAATATGCTCCCATCCTGTGGATCTAGGATCCGGATCAGTGGAACGCCAAACTTCATATCCAAGAAACGGAACAGGCAATACAGGAAAATCGAAAACAACTGGCCTATCCCAGGTCAACGGAATGAAATCTACATAACCGGTTTCAACAATTAACCATCTCGGAACAAGAGCAGGAAAATCCATCGGATAAACCCACAGATTAATATCTTCCATTCTGTTGTCAAATCTATCATTCGCAAGAACTTGAATTGGAAACACAGTAGGTTCATCAACTATTGGAACAGACCAATGCATAACACCACTAGGCCAAACCCCAAAGCCATCAGGTCCGAGCATGAGACCATATTGTATTCTATCTCCATCTATATCGAATCCTTCAAGCATAGAGAAGTAATTCTCACCGCTAATCAAGATAGTATCGATAAATGGGATGAAAAATGGAGGAGTATTCAAAATTTCTACCTGTGCAAAACCGCTTCGATATTCACCTACTTCAAAATCATCAAAAAGTCTCACTTCCAATCGCCACATATCGAAATGTGAAGTTAATGCCGGATCGACAAACTCACCTTCATGTGAATAAACACCATCGCAATACCAATGATACTCAACTCTTACAGCATCGTCGTCAATATCGCGAAAATCTACATCACCCCAAAGAGTATCATTCGTATACGGATCATCCGGTTCTATATCAACAGAAACAATTAATGGAAGAGTATTTACTATAACAATATGATTGGATTCTATGTAACCAGTATCTATTCCATCATATAATAAAGCCACAAAATAAACTGTATCACCATGATCAAAGTGAAAACTTGTTAACCTTCTTCTAGTTGGCGAAATAGGAAGCATCCCACCATTAACAAACCATCGATAGAAAATATCGACATCAAAATCATCACAATCGAAAACACCAAAAACATTAGCTTTGAGAATTGAAAACTCCCTTGCTGGTGGATTAGGTAGAACTTCAATTACTGCACTATCTGCTTCAGGTATATAATTGCCAATTACCACTTCATCTGTCCACACTGGATCACCCAATTCAAATCCATCAAACGGGGTAATCTTACATTTAACTCTATCACCTCGTTCGAATAAATCGCTTGTGATACATTCCTCATGAAAAGCAATATCAACATCATTAACAAACCATTCGAAACCGAAATCAACAGGATCTCCATCATCATCATGCCATCCAGCAACCACAGCACAAAGCGTATCACAAATAGTAACATGTGGATACGGCGTTAAATAGACGCTATCAATAACTGGGAGTTCATTTGTCATAACTGGACCATCCACAGGTCCAAAACCTATGCATTCATTACCTTGATTGTCAATTGCATGAAATTCAAAATGATGATCACCAACATCCATAAGCATTGTATATGCATAGTCGGCACCATCAGTATAATCATGATCGGTAGTATCTAATAGCTCCATAGGATAAAATTCAGTATCATCAATAATAACAACTATACTCTCGGGTGGATAATTGTGAATATTAGTATAGGTCACAGAATATGTGAAGAAAGTTGAAAATGCATGTCCTGTATCGGGATCTATATCACCATTTGTTAACTCTGGGGCTCCTATGTTAAAAAGAAATTCTGCACCGTCGCCAAAAACTTCACCGTCAACTGACAATACATTCAATTTCCAATTAT
>CAZLTJ010000024.1:0-24022 GCA_964562425.1 uncultured bacterium | reverse complement strand
GGCATCTTCTCGAGCTTTTTTGCTCTGATGTTTTTTTTAAGAGAAGTAATCGTTATTACAATCATAAAACCTGTAAAAAGCAAATAAACAATAAACCATCTCCAAAAACCCATAATACTCATTAGAGCAGGATAAGCCACAGTTACAACCCCGAAAATCAGCGAATTTATACCGAAAATCCTTAAAATATAGCCAGTAATATAAAATGAAAACATAGCGCCTAATATTATGAAAATTAACCCGATAAGACCGAATAATATCCACACAAAAACCATTTCTCGCCTCCTTCAATTGGAATTAATATGATAATAATAAGCATAAAATCAAGGTTTTTGGATTGTAAGTTTAGATTAAAATTGCAGCTATATAAAATTTGAATAAATTAAGCCTGATGGATGAGATTATCGAAATAAAGCTAAAAATTATCCATGATGGGAAACCTCCAAAGAAAATGAGTTCTGGGGCTGTTGGTTACGATATTTTTGCTCGACTCGATAATCACAGAGTTCTCAAACCGGGAGAGAGAGCTGCAATCCCAGCGGGTTTTGCAATTGAACTTCCCGAAAGTTTCGAAGCACAAATTCGACCAAGAAGCGGATTGGCTATAAATCATGGAATAACTATGCTGAATAGCCCGGGAACTATCGATTCCGATTATAGAGGTGAGGTAAAAGTCATTATTATTAATTTGGGACAAAAGCCAGTTACAATTCAAAACGGCGATAGGATTGCCCAGATGATCGTTACAAGAACCACAAACACGAAAATTCGAATTGTCGAGAATCTCTTTGATACTCAAAGAGGAAAAGACGGATTTGGCAGCACAGGATCCAAATAGATTTTATTAGCATTAAATTATTTTAAGTTTAATTTGTTATTGTAATTTGGATAGATTTTCACAAATTGGAAGATTGGATTTTAGGAGAGTTTAGAATGAGAAATAGTTTTATTCTTATTGCAGTTATTCTTATAGCAATAAGTACAACAATCATAGAGGCAGATACAATAATAAGCGATGAACACTCTATACCGCTCTGGGCTTGGTCTCAGGCATTAGGTAATATTCGAACAGTTTTAGGCTGGGGACCAATGTCAGCCTCAGCAAACCCCGCATTGCTAACATTCGAGTCATCGCAGAACCTTGGATTATCCGGAGGAACAATATTCAATGACGAACTCGCACTAACTGCGGTTGGTGCTACTTTTTCATCGATGGGAATAAGTTTTGGAACTTCTATGGCTTACATTGGTGGCTCTGCACCGATTACTATGCTTCGCGACCCGGAAAAGGGAATCTCGGAATGGAACAGACCGTATATAGATCATTTCGAAAGTCACTACGCATTCTGGTTGGATTTCGGCGGAGCACAGCGAATAATGAATAATTTTAGCTTTGGCGCTTCAGTAAATATTATAGGAAAGAAATTACCCGGTCAGATTAGTGGATTTGGATTCTCCTCCAATATAGGTGCATTGTGGGAGATAAATGAGAATTTTAAAGTGGGCACACTAATTAAGGATATCACTACGTATAACATCTTTTGGGATAACGGCGACCACGATGTAGGTTATCCTGAGTTTCACTCTGGAATATCATACAATTTGAGAATCTGGGAAAATTATAAAACTATGATTTATTTTGAGGATAATTTTGCATTCGATAGCGGTCTAAGCTCACCAAGCTTGGGTACTTCAATAACACATGATCAATACGGTTCAGTCGCATTAGGCTTCGATGGCAAGAACCTGTGTGCTGGAGCATCCGCAAATCCGGGTAAATTCAATATATTAACTGCCATAAAATTCCTTGGTAAATTAGGTCCATCATACACATTCTCTCTCGGATATAGCACAAAATGAGAAATATAACTATCTCAAAGCTATTATTATTGATATTCGCATGTGCATTAGCCAATGGTATTGAAAATGAAAATATAACCTTGGATTTCCTCAGTCGGATACAGTCTATTCCAGCATTTGAGAATCCAGCTCCAATGTCTTCAAAGGCTTCATTTAGCGATTACATATTCGATATAGAATTATTTAAAGACGCAGCGGATGAATACGATAGAGTAACTAAAATGTTCGAAATGGGCGAACATTATGAATATGCTGCTTATCAAAAAGCGTTAGGCTTAATGAAATCTAGGAAATATGGCAAAGCAGCAGAAACCTTGAGCAAACTGGGATATACCGCACTCGATAGCGGAGTCGCATATAGAGCTCGATTATTACATGGATTAATTGAATGTCGTTTAAAAAGTACAGATCATGCTATATATCTTCTCACCGATCTGGAGGCAGATTTTCCCGACTACAGTTCCGAAATACGTTTTTGGCGAGGATGGTTGGGAATACTTTCTCAACAACCTGAGCAGGCTCTTGCAGATTTTGAATATGTAATGAACTCAAGCGTGAGAAATCCATTTTATTCTGCGCGAGCATACGGAATTAAAAGGTGGATCGATATCCATGGCAAAGAATTAGACAATCGCTCGCCTAAATTAGCAAGTTGGCTTTCAGGTGTTATCCCTGGCACCGGTATGATTTACGCAGGAGATATCAAATCTGGAACATACTCGTTTATTCTTAATTCTATTCTGGGATACGCAACTTTTGCTCCTCTTGTAAAGGAAAGATATGCTCAATCGGCATTCACATTTTTGTTCTTATGGAGCAGATATTATCTCGGTGGCATAACGAATTCAGAGGTGATAGCAAAGAATTTCAACAGAACTGAATGGGATAATGCCGCTAAACTTCTTATGGAAACATTTATCGGACCGGCAAACAACCTATCCTCATCACCTCAAGAAAGTTCGCAGAAACAGCATTGGCTCAATGGAGCCAGTGTCGGCATTATGTGGGTACTTAATCTCTACCAGAAAAATATCACTACGCAGGATGCTCAGGAGTGCCAATTCAATCCGAGTTGCTCTGAATTCGCAATAAGATCCTTTTCGCATTATAATCCTCTTAAAGCCACACTTATGACCTCTGACAGGCTTCTCCGATGCAATCCCTTTGCGTATAACCAATATCCTATCGATTCCAAAGGTTATTTAATCGACAAAGAATGGGCTCCATAAACCTTTGCAAATGAAAACTTAATGTTGTAGTAAGGGCAGGGTCTCCCTGCCCAAGTTCCACTACACAGGAGTCTCCCCTGCTTATTTTTTTCTACATGTATGGTCTCCCCCGCTTATATTCTTCTTCATGTAGAGTTTCCCCGCCCAAGTTCCTCTGCATAATGATATCCCCCAATTCCCTTCACGCAAGTTCCCTATCAAGATACAGAAATCAATTGAAAATTTCCCAGATGGGCGTGGAAACTACGCCCTTATGTCTCACACAGAAAAAAATCAACTTACAATTCAGTTTTTCGAATTGATAATAAATTCAACCTTTCCCTTTCATTTTATGATTTACTAATAAATATTGTGTATAATAAAAAATCCTGAATATCGCAATTCAAGGAGGATTCTATGAGCAAAAAACTTGTGCTTGTGGACGGCACAGCGTTGGCTTATCGAAACCATTTCAGTATGATAAAAAGACCTCTTATAACCTCCAAAGGCGAGAATACCAGCGCATTATACGGCACGCTAAACTCCCTGCTTAAAATACGTAATAAACTTAAACCTGATTATCTTATCGTAACATTTGATTCATCAAAACCGACTTTCAGGCACGAGAAATACAAGGAATACAAATCCACTAGAGCTAAAATGCCTGAAGAACTCGCAAGGATTCTCCCGGTTATCAATGAGGCAATTAGTGCATTGAATATTCCCGTACTCGTTGTTGACGGTGTCGAAGCTGACGATGTAATTGGCACTTTGGCTCTCAGAGCTGAACAGGACGGAATCGATGTGATTTTATACAGCTCCGATAAGGATTTTCTGCAGTTAATTGATTCAAAAATCTCAATGTTAGCCCCAGGTGGAAAAAGCAAAGAGGACAAAATGTGGACAATAGAAAATGCTCATGAGAAATTTGGGGTTAAACCATCTCAAATCCTCGATCTACTTTCTCTTATGGGAGACAGCTCCGACAATATTCCGGGAGTAGCTGGAATAGGCGTAAAAACAGCGGTTAGACTCCTTCAAAAATTCGATTCGCTCGATGAAATTTACAGTAATCTCGATCTTCTTACTCCAAATGAGCAAAGCAAACTTATTAATAACAAAGCTTTAGCATATCTATCAAGAGAACTCGCAGAAATCCGCACAGACATACCAATACAAATCGAGTGGGATGAGGCAAAATTGGGTGAACCCGATCATTCAAGACTTATACCTATTCTAACAGAATATGAATTAGTTACGCTAATTAGAAAACTTCTACCCAAACACACCGATACAGCCACAGGCTCCGAGAAATATGAATTGATAAAAAATGTCGACAAACTTGAATCTACTATAAATAGTTTATGCAGAGCATCAAAGATTGTCATAGATACCGAGACCACATCACAAAATCCGATGGATGCTGCTCTCGTTGGCATTTCATTTACGTCTGAGGAACGCGAGGGCTATTATGCACCCTTAGCTCACAGAGACGAGGGTAGTCTTTTCGAGCATCCCGACAACCTTCCCAAGAAAATAGCCTATGGAATTATTCAAAAATTGCTTTCATCTGACTCACTAAAAATTGGTCAAAATATTAAATATGACCTTAAAGTTCTATTTCGACATGGGTTAGAGCTTCATGGGAATATATTCGATACAATGGTTGCTGCATATCTCATCGAACCCGGAACGTATAAATACAATCTCGATTTGCTTGCATTGAAATTCCTTCAATATCAAATGACATCGTTTATCGATCTGGCAGGAAAAGGGAAAAAACAGAAAACATTCGATACAATTAACCTTGAAAAAGCCGCAAAATACTCCTGCGAGGATGCAGATATTACTTTAAGATTAGCCAATATTTTCGAGGACAAGCTACGGAAGCTCAAACTTTGGGAGCTGTTCGACGAGCTTGAAATGCCACTTATTCCTGTGTTAATGAGGATGGAAATGACGGGTGTTAGACTCGATGTTGATAAATTGAATAAAATGGCTAAGGAACTTGAATCAGAGAAGTATAGTATTGCTAAAAGGATATTTGAAATTACTGAAGAGCAGTTTAATATCGATTCGCCAAAGCAACTTTCATCGATTCTATTTGAGAAAATGGGGCTCCCAGCCAGAAAGAAGACCAAAACCGGCTACTCTACAGATTCCAGCGTGCTTCACGTATTAGCGTCTAAAGGTTATGAAATAGCCGAGTTACTAATAAAATACCGAGAACTCGCAAAGCTTATAAACACATATATTAGCGCATTACCGAAACTAATCAACAAATCTACCGGAAGAATTCATACAACTTATAACCAAACTATAGCAGCAACTGGTCGATTGTCCTCATCAGATCCTAATTTGCAAAATATTCCAGTTAGAGGAGAATTAGGTGCGCAAATTAGAACTTGCTTTGTTCCTCAGGATAGCTGGCTCATGATGTCAGCGGATTATTCTCAAATTGAACTCCGACTTATGGCTCATCTCTCGAAGGATGAAAATCTTATTTCCGCTTTTACTAAAGGCTCAGATGTTCATGCTCATACAGCATCGTTAATTACGGAGCAGTCTATGGAAGATATAACACCAGCCCTTCGGAGAATCGCTAAAGTTGTAAATTTCGGAATAATGTATGGAATGAGTCCTCACGGTCTAACCCAACAACTCCACATTTCTTATGAGGAAGCTAAAGCATTCATAAACAGCTATTTCAAACGTTATCCCTCTGTTGCGGATTATATCGAGAGAACCAAGAATTATGCACAGGAAAAAGGTTATGTGGAAACAATAATGGGTAGGAGAAGATATCTTCCGGATCTGTCGAGCAAAAGTCATCAATCGAGGGAAGCCGCAAAACGAGCTGCAGTAAGCACTCCACTTCAGGGATCAGCAGCAGATATAATTAAAAAATCGATGATAAACATCGACAAACGCCTTAGAGAGGAGAACTTCAAAGCTCGAATGTTGATGCAGGTTCACGACGAGTTGATATTTGAGATGCCGGAGCAGGAAACAGAGTCACTTACAAAAATGGTTTGCGCCGAGATGGAGAACGTTGTTGAGCTTAATGTTCCGCTTGTAGTAGATATTGGTATAGGACATAATTGGCTGGAAGCACATAATTAGCAATAAATCGCTTCTAAATTAAGGCGAATTTCGATTTTTTTTTTTTGAGTCTATGTTGTGAGAACTGACATACATTCAAATTTTATTAAATGTCCATTCAATATAAATTGTTTTCCTGCCATGCTTTTCCAGATTGAAATTGTATATATGCACCAGTGCAGTTTCCTGATACACTCTCTCTAAACCACCCTCTGAACTGGAAACGGTTTCAACAGGAAACATCCACAATTCATCGGAGTCTGCTCTGCATTTGATTTTAAAACCTCGGATTTTATCTATCAAATCGTAAGCTTTGAAATTCTTCAATGCAGTTCTTTGTCCCGCCCGATAAATAGCATTTGAGTAATCGTGAAAGTTCAACGTAACCTGTGGTGAGTTTGGTGATAGAAGAGAGAAATTTGTCTCAACAGCAAATTTAAATTCCCGCATTTCACTACGGTTATGGATTCTGTATGCCAATATCAACCTATTATCAACCAACTCGTAAATTTTAATAATATCGATTGGGAATCTGATTTCTTGTTGCCAGAGTGCTCCGCTTCGGTTGAGTAATACTGTGGAATAAAGTTTCTTTTTGATATATTGCACCGGTTCATAACTGCCTAAAGTAAAATCCCCAATATCTCTATACTTCATTTGCTCAAATCTCGTCGAGTCAATTTCCTGTGTAAGAAAGTGATCTTGCGCAAAACGCCTTACAAACCAATCGTAGTATAATTTACCCTCAAGTCCATCCTCCTTAAAAATGATATTATCATGAATGGACTTATGCTTATCCGTTCTGTGTTCATCATTAGCAGATTCAGTCAATAATCTGTGAAAACCTTCCTTGTGCCTTGAAAGTGTATCCAGAACATTGACATTGCGTGGTAAAAAAGAAATTTCCTCGATACATCCACCTCTATGTGGAGCAATCCAGATCATCAATTCCGATGAGACAAGACGTATTTCATTTAAACCGTCGAAATCAACATCATGTATCTCAATATTTTGCATTTTGCTATTTTTCAATGCTATATTTTCGGCTTTAATAATGTTTTGCCAAACACCTTCTCTAAGATGTGGCAAATATAACCCACCAAAAATTCCATGCCAATATGCACAGTTGCACTGTGAACGATAAAGAGCTCGATACGCATCCTGCAAATCTATATCAGACTTCGCTGTAAGTTCCGCCAAAACTTCAGATACTTGTATCATACGCTTATGCATCCAATTGGATTCTGGATATTTGATGAAGAAGTTCCGCCATAATCCGCCTTTAATAAACGATTTGTGTTGTTCAAAATTGCCTTGCTCCTTAAGCTCTTCAACCCATCTGTGAAATCGATATGAAAGCGAAGCTGGAAGTGTCCACTCGCTCATTTCGAAATACGATCCAGTTGGCATATAAACTCTTCCGCAAGGCGTCAGTTCTTCAAGTATCTGAGAGAATGTAGATATCTCGATCCACTCGGAATTTTTTTCCAAGGCAGTTAAAAAGTTATCCATCCAGCCTTTTTCCCATACCCATTCATATGTACTTGGCCAAAGACCGAATTTCTCACCGTCATCCGCAAAGACCAGTAATCGTTCCCCTGAATTGTCTGTACATTTTTTTAAATATTCGATTGTCTTTTCAACAGGCTGGAACGGCATTGAATAGCGTAACGTTTCCGAGATCGGGAGAATAGATAGAGGTTTTCCATCATGCTCAGTAATAAAATAACCGAGTAAACTTTCTCCGGTAATTCCAACAGATTTTAGATGATAATCGTCAACAGCAGTATATTTTATACCAACTTGAGCCAGCAATTTTGGGAGATGTGGTTCCCATATACGCTCAGTGAGCCAAATTCCTGATGGATTAACGTTGAATTTTGTATTTAAAAAATCACTCATCATTTTCAACTGACCTATTGCATCCCGTTCCGGAATTACCGTTAATATAGGTTCATAGAATCCACCACCCATAAGTTCGCACTGGTTGCGAGTTACCATTACCTTTATAGATTCAATAATATCGGGATGTTCCGATTCGAAATATTCCCAGATTGGACCGCTGATGTGTAGTGTGAAAGGAATCTTCGGATGTTTAGCCATAGTTTGGATTAAAAGACGATATGAAACTTTGGTTGCATGCTCAAAAACATGTTCGAAATTGCCCACAGGCTGATGTAAATGAAAGCCGATTGCGAGGTTGATTTTCTCAGTCATGCTCACCTCCTTTGAAAAAAATATAGGAACTTTTACTTTATAGGCAAGAGATAGAATTCAAATGGTTAGATAGATAATCAAACAACTAATAATGCATGACAAAAACATGAGACATATGTTGTAAATATCGATTACTTTAAATTACTCAAATAAATCGATATTTTAACATAAATTTACAATATCACTTGACAATATATTTTTCAAACAACATGTTTTAAAGGCATAACTGTCTTAATTACAGCATTTTCAATTTAAAGTTATTAAAAAAAAAGGAATGTAATTATGTTGAATTTTTATTTTGCATCGATCTGTGTTTCTGATATGGCACTTGCAAGAGATTTCTATGTGAACCAAATAGGTTTTAAAATCCAGTCTGATGCTGGCTTCCCGGGTATTGTGCAATTGGAGAATTCCTCGATAACCTTGATTATGCTTTTAGTGGATAAACCCACCAATATCGATTACCCTAACCAGGCACAAACTATGTTTGCATTTCGAGTCGATGATATTCTGACTACTCATAACGAATTAATGCAGAGAAATGTCGATCTCATTTACGATAAACCGCTTGTTCTACCTGAGGGTCTTCTACAAGCGTTCCGCGACCCGTTTGGTAACGTTCATGAGATTATTCAGTGGCCCTTGGAAACGGGTAAATTAGAATATCCGTTATTAGGAGATATTCAGATTAACGTTGTGGACATCGAGGAATCCATCGATTTCTATTCTGCAAAGTTGGGATTTAAGGTAGAAAAGCAATATTCAGATGATATGGTGCAGCTTGCGCATAAGAATTTCTTATTTTCATTGAATAAAGTAGAGAAAACAACAGATATAGATTATCCTAATGAAGCACAAAGCCTTATCGGAATGAAAACAGATAACCTTGCAAGGAGTATTTCGAATTTTAAAACCAGCGATATACACGTTATATACGATAAACCTCAAGAATATCCTGAAGGCATGTACACCGCAATAAAGGACCCCTCTGGGAACGTTTTAGAAATATATGAAATTCAACGTTAAGCTTGACTTATTAGGAACTTCAATGAATAAAAATAACGAGTGGTATGAAACTTTCTTCGAAGGTTTGTGGCTCGATGTCCAACGGAACATAGATCTCGAACAGAATATTGCAGAAGCGAAATTTATTGAAAAGATTTTAGAGCTTTCCCCAGGGGATAAAGTTCTGGATATCCCGTGTGGAACTGGAAGACATGTAATAGAGTTGGCATCACATGGATATAAGCTCACCGGTGTCGATATAACATCTCAACTTCTGGATGACGCAAGGGTGCAAGCAGCTCGAAGGAACTTTAAGATGGAATTTCATCTTATGGATATGCGCGAAATATCGTGGGAAAATGAGTTTGATGCGGCTTATAATTTTTGGGGGAGCTTTGGATATTTTGACGAAAAAGGAAACCGTGATTTCGTAATGGCGATACACAGAGCATTAGTACCGGGAGGCAAGTTACTTATCGAAGGACATATCACAGAGACTTTGCTCCCGATTTTTTCAAAGAAAGATTGGCACACTATCGATGATATTATAATTCTTGAGGAGAGGGAATTCGATTATATTAATAGCAGAATCGATGCTACATGGACATTAATCTCAGGTACCACTCGATTTAAGCGTGTCAGCTCGATGAGAATTTACAGCTACCGTGAGCTTTGCCATCTATTGGAATCTGTGGGTTTTCATAATTTCAAAGCATACGACACCAAAACCGGCAAAGATTTCGAATTCGGTGATAGAAGAATAACGTTCGTTGCAACAAAAAAGTAGCAAAAGATAATTCTTCCCAGTTAATCCATTAATCTACTGTAATCCGCGGTTCAGACAATTTCACCGTGCCGATTAATAATTAAATAAAAAAAATAAATGAATCTTTTGAGAACTAATAAACACAGGAAATAGCAGGCATAACACTACACACCCAGAACCACGGATAACACGGATTAAATAGATTTCACGGACACCCCCAAAACCCCAACAAATGGTGGTTAATTTCTAGTAATTGCCATTTGAGAATCCTAGTTAATCCACTAATCTGCGTAATCCGCGGTTCAGACATGTTTATTTCGCATTGCGCAAATTGATTTTATACCTTATTTATAAATATAAGCAAAGAAAAAGAAAATAAATGAGAGGGGCATGGCAAAAAAAGCTACTATATTAAAAATCTTTGTTTCTTCCCCAGTTGATGTATCTGAGGAAAGAAAGGTTTTAGAGTCTGTAGTTCGTGAATTGAATAAAACATGGAGCGAAAGCTTTGGCATTGTTCTTGATCTTATCAGATGGGAAACAGATGCATATCCGGGTTTTGGTGAATACCCGCAGGCTGTCGTTTCAAAACAGATTTGTGAAGACTACGACATATTTGTTGGAATCATGTGGAAACATTTCGGCACACCAACCGATAAAGCAAGATCTGGCACGGAAGAGGAATTCCAAGATGCATTCAAGAAGTTTAAGCAAAATGAAAGAAAGATCAGAATTATGTTCTACTTTTGTCAGAAACCCATTCCTCCAAAAGATATTAATACTGAACAATTGAAATTAATAAACGATTTTAAAGCAATACTTGGAGAAAAGGGGGGGTATTATTGGGATTACACAGATGTAAAAGATTTCGAAGGCTTTCTTCGAAGCCATCTTTCATATCAGATACAAACATACAGCAAAAGATGGGGAGTCGCAGATAAGGAAGGAAAACCAAGGGAAACAGTAACAGATGAGCATATAGAAAGAGATGGTGTAATGCTTGCTGCTATTGATGAAGATGAGCAGGAGGAGTTAGGATTTCTTGATTATATAGAGAACGGCATGGAGAATTTTGAACTTTTGACTGATGTTACAAAAAGAATAACCTCTGGTCTAGAAGAACTACCAGTTCAAATAAAAAAAAGAACTGATAATATGGAAAGGATTCATCTACTAGATGGTTCCATAGATGTAAAACTGGCTAAGAAAATTGCAAGACAATTAGCAGAAGATATGGAACAATTTACAGGAATAATGAAAGAAGGGATACCTCGATTCTCAAAATACTATACAAGAGCAGTAGACTCATATGGTCGAGCCTCGTCGCTTTACCCAGACTTTGTATCTAATAATCCTCAAGAACTAATTAAAGCTCTACAGGTTGTTAGAGATTTAAAAGAATCATTGATAAATGTACGTGGTCCTGTTCTGGGAAATAGGGAAATAATTTCTGATCTACCTCGCATTACATCGGTTTTCAACCGTGCAAAAAGGAAATTGGCAGAGATACTGGATGACTTTATAATAGAAATAGATTCCGCGATAAACCTTACTACCGATACTGAAAAGGTTATAAGTGACACTATTGCATTGTACGGTGATTCAGCAAATGGAATTGAACCCAAATGAACACCCTATACTGCGGTGACAACCCCCTTTACCCCGACCTTCGGTCGGGGAGTTTCCCCCAAAGGGGGACACATGGTAGGGTTGCTGCAATTTGTATTGTCCCCCATTGGGGGAAAATGTCGAGCACAGCGAGACAAAAGGGGGATTTCAATCCACCCATGTCCTTTTTCCACAAAACGAAAGGTGAATATGCAATGAAGTCGTTTTTCATTTAGGTTCTCCGAATGGCATAACATAAAACGGCTGTTTATCGATACCCAGAGTCTGCATTAATTCATCGTCCCGATATGCACCAACCATAACAGTTCCAAGTCCCATTGCCTCGCATTGAAGATGTAAATTTTCTCCAATATGACCAGCCTCCATTGCAACATAGCGATTGCTTCGTTCACCGTAGTGTTTCTTCGTCGGTTGATGATCGGTAGCCAGAACGATAGTAGCTGGTGCTTCACCAATAAAACGTTGTCCCAAACAGTCTTTCATAACCCCAGAACGTAAATCTCCGGATTTATGTAGCATAATAGCATGAGTATTGACAATATACTTATAAACTCCGGGCTCGACACTTTCCACTTTCCCTATAACAATATAAATATCAAATGGATACGTAGCTCCAGCAGATGGCGCTGCACGAAGACCCCTGCCTGAATCGGTAATACCTTGACACGCCCAAAGTACCTGCGACAACTCGGCAAGAGTTAGTGCTCGATCGCTGTAACTCCTTCTACTGCGACGTTTAGCTATTGCTGCCTCTACGGAAACGCTCCCTGTGAGTTTCGGTTGTGGCAATTGAATTATTGCAGACTTATCTTCACCTTTGCATCCCCCGAAAAGTATTAATGTCAACATCATAGCTGTCATAGATGAAAATTTCAAATTAAACCTCCTGCATTATCTCGCAAGATTATCATATGCTTGCATAATATTTAAAATAAAGTTGATGGTTAAATTGGCAATAGTGAACTAAGGAAAAAACTAAAATTGGAAGTTCTTAGTGTTACAAATTATCACCATCTCTTGGTCAATCTAAAATCGGCTTTAACCTCATCGAATTGTTAATCTTCATCTGGAGAAAAGCTATTCAAGCCGATAGCTGTCTCGATTTTTAACTCCCATGGGAGCAACCATTGAATCTTGCCGATTAGGGAAAATTTGTCAGGATATTAGAGTATTGCATTTATAAGGAATTTCGAAATGGTTTATCTAACTATCCAAACTCTCAACTGTGCTTGTTAAGCCTAACGTCCTCTGCAAAACCATGGTTAGCTGATTTCAATGACTTATTTTACAGTAATGAATTTATTTTTTAAAACACATGGCCAAAATTTAAAAAAATCCTCGTTCCTTCATTACTAACGCCAATATCCAATCGTGCTACAAAATTTTCAAGATAGTAGCGTAAGCCCCCACCCCCGTTGGTTTTCCAATTATGAAAATTCGTTTTTTTTATACTGGAATAGACTCTACCAGTATCAATAAATAAAACACCTCCGAGTTTTTTATAAATTGGAAATCGATATTCCATAGATACTAACGTTAAAGCAAGATCAATGAAGCGATCGGCTTTAAAACCTCTGGCTGTCCAGCCACCGCCAATAATACTTTGCTCGTAATATGGGGTAGTACCTTCTATATGTTGAGCCCAAAATCTTACTGCCATGATATGAGCATCTGTAAACAGCATTTGATACTTACTTGCCTCTAGTCGATACCGGTTGAAATTATAATCACTACCAAAGGCTTTCAACCCAAAGTCTGAATTAAAACTCAGTTTCCATCCCTTGTGTGGATTTATCAGGCTATCACGGGTATCCCAACGCAACCGAGCAGTGAGATAAGAAGTTAGGTTTTCACCAGTTCCAGGTACATCTGTAGATATTACAGGATTAATTTCTTCATAGCCATAAACACTTGTATGGTTGAAGAATAATCCGATTTCACAGATAATTCGTTCCGTAAACGCTCGACCTAAGGTCAGTTCTAACTTTGTAATTTCTTTGGGAAACTGCCAATCATTATTCTCGGAATCGTTCCCGAAACCGAAAAAATTGCTTTTCAAAAATTTGTCATATTCCAGTTTCATATCGAATGCAAGTGGATAACGGGTACTTTGTCGGATTTCAAAATCAGGAATCGAGAATGTAAACACATACCACTGTTCCCCTTTAGTACTGCCAAAGAGAATGAGATCAAAGGATTCATTACTTTTGAATTGATTTTTCACTACACCTTTACCACCAAATCCAAAACCAATGTCGGAATCATACATGAGAATAGGAAACACACTAATGGATCTTTGTCTTGCGGTTATCTGTTGCTTTGCTGTATTCGTTTGAGCTATCGTGAAGCCATATGGAAGCGTGCAGAGCAAAACAACAGTTGTGATCCCACATCTTGAAATTTTATTCATAGCTATTCACCATTAATTTCTTGTTTTGCCGATTTCTTTTTTATAGAAACCTAACTAATGCCTATACCCACGATATATTCGTGGACGATTGTGATCTCCGAAGCCTTCTGATATCTATTGTCGATCCGACGAACAAATTCTCTTGCTATCCGCTCTCGCTCTGATGATTTCAGAGCATAATAAAACGTGGTTCCAGCACCTGATTTCATCACATGATCAAACACTTCCTGTCCCTTGTGGCATACAAAGTCAAAAGTACTCTGCCGTATCCACAATGTTTTAAATCCTGACACCTTTAAATGTTTCTCTATCTCATCCGCATCTTTAGGAAATTTTAATTTAACGGCTTTCATCAGCGATTGGGGCTCCTCTCGCGTGATTTCTTCGAATACTTCAATTGGGACAAGGGGTGAGCGATCTAGGTGAGCGACAAATCCAACTATTCCGCCTGGTTTTAAGACTCGATTGAGCAACGGGAATATTTCCCAGCAACCCACATAGCCAATAAGCCAGGTCATTACAGCGACATCAATGGATTCAGGAGGCATTTTTCTCAATTCTTCTAACACATCACCAATCCTGAATTCGATGTTAGAAAGACTAAGTTGCTGGATTCGTCTTTTTGCATGTTCAATCATGCCGGAGGATAGATCAATTGCTATGATCTTTCCTTTTGTTCCAACCCTCTCAGCAAGTATGACTGTCGAATATCCAGTTCCGCACCCGCAGTCAATGGCACGAGTACCAGGCTTTATCTCCAGTTTCTCGAACATTTCATCAATCGGTCTAGAGGCTACCGATAGCCAGTGATCTTCATAAGTTGAGCTGGCACCATCATATCCCAAGATGATTTCCTCCTCACCTGCAACCTCTTGATCCTTGGTCTCCAAAAGTTGAAAAAACCTGGGTAGTTCTTCCTCTTGAGGTAACGGTATGCTGGGTACGGCATCTATGGGCACTGGTTTCGCTTTTTTGGAATGTTCACTAAAGAAATCTTGTAGCATCCACGCCAAACAAACTGTATAGGGATGCTTAAAATCCGACTGCATTCTTGTTATGATGGTCTTTAGATCTTCTTTCGCTGCGTTTCCATAGGAAACAGGAATCATGTTGCAAGGTGAAACCTCCCCTGTTCCATCCACATAGATGTGCGACTGTCCTGCTCCACACCCAAAAAACTCTGGGGATTCCATATGAGCAAATGAGGATATGGCAATTCCATCTTCCCGTTGATTATAATCACCCATGTATTGAAATATTTTCTCAAATTCCTTCTCACTGAAGTCGAGTTTGGTAGAAACAATTTTTCCAGCTGGTGCTGGTTCAATTAATTGAAGTTCGTTGACACCGAGACTTTCATTGAGTTCGACCAGCTTTCGAAAATTATCCTCTTCGAGTAGTTTCTTTGAAGGCACAGTGCAAGTGTAGGTATAAAAACCCCACTTTTTTGCCATCTTAATTCCTTTTAGAGCGATCTTAAAAGCTCCCTGAACACCACGCTTCCTGTCGTGATCTTTTTCATCAGCACTGTCCAGACTAATAGAAATTGAATAGACACTAGTTTCACGAAGTCTCTCGGCAATGTCGTCGGTAAATCCATATCCAGTAGTTGCTAATATGCCACATGAATCATCCCATAACGAAGCACATATCTCCACAATATCGTGTCGGAGGCATGGTTCACCACCTGTGAAGTTAATCACGATAGCGCCAAGCTCCTGCAGTTGCTGGACAATTTTCTGCATGGACTCTGTTGGAAGGTCACACAACATGCGTTCTGCGTTATAGCAATGCCAGCAATTAAATACACATGCATTGGTGACAGCTAAATCTACAGACTGGATTGGCGTTCTTTTTTCCGTTCCAAAGTAGGTTGATAGGAATCTATCAAATGCAGCACCAGGAAAAGGTGGAATAAAAGTATTAATAACAAATTGATTTCTGTATCGCCTGACCTTTTCTATTTCCAGGAAATCCAGGAAATATTGGTAGAACGATGGAGTGAAAAGGCGTATATCGACGGTTTTCATTAATTCGGATAGAAATAAATCATTGTCTTTCATTTTAATCACTCCTTATAATGAAAAACGAACATTTATTGTTTTATTTGAATTTCAGCAAAGACACCATAATGATCACTCGTATGCACACCATGGATTATTGCCTTCATCACAACCTTACTTGATTTTATAGAAATATTTTTAGAATCCAAAAGGAACGATGGTCCTAAGAATATGTAGTCGATTCTTTTGGGTATTTCACTGTAAAAATTTTTTAATTTAGCGTATGCGTCTAAATCTTTTTCTGAATTAAATTCTTTCAAGTAATATTCTTTATAATTTAAATTCGTTCTCGGATCCCATGTGAATCCTGATGAATCGGGATTCGAAATCTGAAATACATCAACCATACCAAATTTTAATAGATAATTTATTTCCTGTGAACCTGATTCTGCATTGAAATCTCCCATTAAAATGTAAGGATGATCCTTTACAGTTTCTTTAATGAAGTCAATGGTCTTTTTCGATTCGGACAATCGCCAAGCGACTCCTTCTTTAATCTTTGATAGAATATTTTGATATTCTTCCTCGGTTATTTCACCTGAAATATTCAAATCTTTTGCCTTCGCAAGAACGTATGATGCATCAGATAAAGAAGCATGCCAATGAGTAGCAAATATTAAAATTGGCTTATCCTGATAGGTAATTTTTATTGCAATAATTTGTGTCGCATCGGAGAAATGAAAAGTAGCCCAATTTCCTACATACCCACCAGATAACTGCTTACGTCCCACGAATTGAGGATTCAAATGTTTTTTTGTAAGAATCGCATCTCCTTCACGCAAATTCCACGGCAAACCTATTGGTCCCAATCGAACACCCCCAATGCCAATATGATAAAACACATCATATCCTATATCTTTTGCTAATCTTTTTGCATAATATGGCAGTTTGTTAGCTTCATGTATTCCAATGATGTCTGGATCTAATTGTTTGATTTGGCTGCGAAGAGCTCGATACCTTTTTTCTCTAACTGTAGCCGTTTCATATTCACCCATTTTAAAATAACCTTTATAATCTAAGCCTGACCAGACATTAATATCAAGAATGCTTAAGCTATTATTTTTAGTCACGTATTGTATGTCTTCGGATCTGATACTTGTGTCGAATATTAGTATGAGAAGAAGAAAGATGAAATTTTTAGGTAATTTCATATTTACCTCAAATAGGTTACCTTTCATCTCCGAAAGAAAGTTGGGTAAGAAAAACGATGGTAAATATTATTAAGAAAAACTTTTGCACCCCTCTACCCCCGATATACATAAATTATATATAATCATTTAACATTCAAGCAAAAGAAATAATTTGATAAACCTAACAATATGCAAAACTTAAATTTTTATTTAATCATTACTGCAATATTGTCATATCTAATAGCAATCTTTGTGGATTTATGGAGGTCTTCACTCTTAAATGTTATTAGAAAATTAGCTGGGAAGATTGGAACATTCGCCGATCCAGTTGTGTAGCAATAACTTAGCTATTATTCGCAAAATGCGAAAAGGGAAATGGCGGAAAGGAATGGAGATTGGGTAGGAGAGAGATAGTATATATTGTTCTATATTACTTTTAGTTGGTTGATAAAATTTTTCTTTTTAGACCATTCACCCGGGATAACATCTGTTTCTTTCATGGCGACTATTAAGTCACTAGAAACCGGTTTCTCATCATTTAGGACAGCTAAACCCTTGGTTCCGGGTTTACGCATAGCTCTGACATCAACCAATTCGAACAAAAATGTTTCAACTACTTTTTTTGTAGGAGAATTAATTATTTTAGCTAATTTCTCAGGTTTACCATTCAATTTTGGTATTGCAAAGTCAAAATGGTGATTTAGACCAGTTTTTCCAGTGATTCTTATATCTGGGGTGATAGGTATTGATTCTTCTTCAAAAAACTCCAATACAATCTGTTTGAAGATGTTTATACGACCACTCGAACGCAATTCGTAAAGGTCAGATATATGAATGATGGCGTTTAGAAGGTCAAATTTTTTCTGGGCAAAATCCTTCGTCTTAAATTCAGTAAGAATCTCCCCATCTTCAAGTTGGACTCCGTTAATCCGACGAATCTCCTGGATTATCGGATAAACCCTGTCTATTTTTACTTCCATTAATTTCAAATTCTGCAATGTATGGCCCATATCAGACAATACCCAGCTATCACCGTCCCTCTTTTTTAAATAGAGTTGGATTAAATCGTTCAATGGGTCCATGAAAGGAGTATCAATAACAGCATAATCTCCCTTGATCTCGATTTGGGTTTCATCTTTCACCCATTTAGCGAAATCATGGATAAGTTTCTCTATTTCCTCTTTTCTCAATTCCATTATATTAATCCATCAGCATTAATCAGGTCTTCCACTCTTGGATTCACTATATTAATAAGGTTAAAGAACGCACGTGTGTTCTCAACATGGTCCTCGATGAAATTATAATCTCTGATGAGTCCAAAGTCATGTAGTAAATTAGAATCCTTTACCGGAAAAGCCCAAGATAAACCAAATCCTTCTACATATACATGCATATGTCTTTTCCCAACTTTTATATTGCGGAATGGTATTAAATACGGTAATGATGATGCTGCATCCGGATTTTTATGATCACGACCATCAATGTCCAACCGAATGATCGGTATATTTCCGCTTTTCTTAAACATATGATGGATACTATATGCTACAGCTAGTTCAAATTTGTTTCTTCCTAATGTAAGCGAAAATATACTCCTTTGGTCCTCAGATTCTAGTTTTAGAATAATTTCTCCCCCACGTGCAGGAAAACTATGCGCGGTAGTATCTTTCACCACCTTTTTCGTATTGATTAAATCAATAGCTTTATTTTGGCTTAAATCGATATCCATAAAATTTTCTTTTGTTATAACAAATCTGTTCTTACTCCCCAAATATCATCCTTTTTTGCGCTTTTGCAAGGGAAAAGCTCGAAAAACCGGAGAGAGGGGATTGAAAAGATTTTGAGCATGAAGCACAGTATTTATCTCAAATAAACCAATCTCTTACTCACAGTCCGTTCATCTTCCGTCCTTGCTCTCACCAAATATACCCACTACAGATTGATTCATCTGGTTACCAGATATAAATCCCCTTTTGTCCTTTAAATATTTTTCCTCATTTGGGAACAATTTCAATGCTATTTGTTGTTTCGAGTTCCCTTTTGGGGGAAATTCCCCGAACGCAGATCGGGTAAAAGTGATTGCCACCACCTCCCCTGCAATTCATATATCTCCACCTTCACGCAATCCCGAGGCAGTCTGGATTGTTTGACATATCTTTATAATGCACGACGAATTTAACAGGTTCGGAATTTTCAATATATAATTGTTTATTCTTTCGTTTAAGTCATCGAGCATATGGAATGATTTTCAACAATTCGCTGTCTTTGTTAGGTCTGATGCATTTGGGTATGTTATTCTGGCGGTTAAATCTAGGTTGACCGAAACCCACAGCTAAAATTATAGATACCTCAAGAACTATATATATTGCCAGAATAGAAGTTCTTTTCCAAGAAGAATGGATTCTTTTCAAAAGTATCAATCCGAAAACGATTACAGGAATTCCTCCAGCATGCAAGGCCACCATAACTTGCCAGCTCTGCAGAACTGTGGGTGAAAGCGCAGCTGAAATCATCAAGGAATAGAAGGTAAAAAGTGCATATTGTCTTAGCCATTTTTCTTCCAAAGAAATTGATTTATCTTCTGCTTTAAACTTTTTGAATAAAAGTGGTCGGAAATACCTCCACGAGGCATATATACCAATAAGAACCGTCTTCGCACTGAGAACTTGCAAAATATATATAACAACTTTCATTCCTGTTGTTTCAAACGTGGTTTTTATCAGAGGATGAACCATATCAAAACAGCCGATCTTGAACCAGTAAAATATTCCTTTCAGGAAGGGCCAAACCATTACAAAGCTCCTACCGAGATATCCCGCAGATTCTTTTATTGGTGGTGGCATATTTCCTTCTACAACCGCAAGTATAATTGGTATAAAAAACGCTAATCCAGCAACTATGCCTATTATTGCTCCGAATGGATTTACTTTTATTTTCTTTTTAACAACAAGAAATCCTGTTGCCAGGAAAAGGACAAGAAAAGAGTTATGTATTTGCATTGCACAAATCAATATGAAAAAATGCAATGCGGACAGCCAAAAATCCCTTTTTTCGTTCATCTTAAATGAAGTCCACAGATGCACTGCAGCAGGAAGGAAAATATAGGAAGGTTCCCAAAGGAATCCGGAGTTGTAAATCCTGAGTGGTGACATCCAGTATATGATTGTGAACAATAAAAATCCCTTCTGCCCGAAAATCTTTCGAAAGACACTACTCAACAAGAAATATGCTATAATATGAAACAATATAATCAGTATCATCGGTGAGCGAAAATGAGGATAAATTTTCAATGGGATTCCTACAAGAAACTGCAACAGGCACCCAACATTCAAACCAACTCCTGTGGCTAATTTACCGAATGGTTCTATCTTTCCGTGTTCAGCAAGTTTCATTCCCAGCCTTAGCAAGTGTGCTTGGTCTCCACCAATCCAGGATTTTGCCGCGAGAAAGATATGGAGTGCAAGCCCCACAATGAATAAAATGATAATTGCCTTTTTCATGACAGTGGTTTTCATATATTCTCGATTTTTTTAATGTAACTTACTTACCATGCTTAAAAGCGTCCGGTTTGTGTGTGAGAATGGGGTGAATCGTAACTTGGATTCGTCTTCAATATAGTATAGTGAGCCCATCATCAGTCCACCTATCGAAAATATCGTCAGCAGGTATGTGAGTTTCGACAAAGCACACCTCCGCCCAGAGCAGTCGTCAGCGAAAAAATGTCTGCATCTCGCATCTCGTACATTCCTGTTTTGTGGTTTTTCCAGCAGGCTAAAGCCTGTCGTTCACAATTTCATATACACAATCGTTTTCATTATTGTTTACCCATATTTCGTCATCGTCCTGACAAAATACACCGCAGGTGATTGCATATAACGTTTCGCGGATAAAAGAAGTTTCCGAAGGCATTTGGGTGCTCAAGAGAACCGCAAACAGCATGTTAGCCGATGTTGATAGGCTATGATACATTTGGAAATAATTCTCTAACCGAAACATAAGCTTGATTTGTCTCAGCCGCTCTTCGAACTTTTTGTTCAAGAACAGAAAAAAAATCAAGTTTGCCTTCAAGTATACACCATAAGTCTAAGCCGTCCATACAGATTATATTTGTGCGCTTACCTCTTGTAAATGCTTCGAGTCCATTGGAGCTAAAGCCAGAATGGCTGATAAGCAAACCTCTTGACCACTCAGCCTTACCAGCAACTTTGCCTGAGAAGGTTAACAACTTTTCTTGTCCTATTGGTTTATTTTGCCACGTTGCCTCAACAAGATAAGTTTCTCTTTGGAACAGAAAACTGCCATCTATTTGTTCACCAACAAGTCTAAAAGAATTTCGCGGAGCTAGATTAAAAATCTCAAACAATTTCTTAAGAAATTCCTCAAATTGAAATCCTCTTTCCTGTGGAGGTAACGAACTGAGTTCTTTTAGCTTACTTTTTAGACCTTGGATTTCCGAATCTGGCAAGTCTTTAATATGAGAAGTAGCCTCAGGCTTATGTGATTTTCTGGGCAGACTATTAAGGAATTTTGGATCGTGAAGCTCAGGGATTTTAAAGTCAATTTGAGCAACGAGTTCATTTAATTTGTCTATTTCTTCGCGGGTTAGAGGATCACCTTTGTTTTGGCGGTATGCCATGCTTTTTCTAACGATCTCGATAAGAAGTGGACAGAAACTGCCACTTTGGTATTGAAGAGTATTGGTGAGTAACTGAGAGATTGCAGGAAGTTTACTTCCACCAAGCCAAAATTGATTGAGACCCAGTGAAGTAGCAATACCTGCGAAAGAGATATTTTGGTCCGCAAATGGATGAGCTTTACCTGGGAGAAAAGAGTAAAGATGATCAGCAAGTACATTCAAGATCTGAATCTTTGAAAGAGACAATGCCATTTTTTAACATCTCCTATAAAATTGTCAATTTCATATAACTTGTTTTATCCGAATCCTATTTCGTATATATCTACTTTGTTTGCTCAACTTTTACACTACCCCCACCACCCGCACCTCTGAATACTCCCCATATCCTACGCTGTCATTCCAAATATCGTTTGATTTCCATTGCTCCATGAAAAACTCCGAGGATATCGATATCCTCATTCTCTTTGATTAGATATGCAATGCGATAATGACCCAAGAGAATTATTCTAATTTTTCTTCCTTGAATCGGTAGATAACGATAACCCATGTTCGGAAAGCGTTTAAGCAACTGGACTTTTTCATATATCAGATGGACTATATTCACAGCAGCTTTAGGATTATCGGCAGCGATATAGTCATAAATCTCCTTGAGCCAATGTTCAGCTTCTCTTGTCCAGTTTATTCTTGCCACGATTCAATTCTCTGCTTCATCTCCTGATTGGAAATTGTGCGTCCGTTGTCGGAATCGGCAATTCCCTTTTCAATCATTCGTGCAAAAGCCAATTCGCGCAGGATTTCGTCGAACGTGCTGTCATCAGGCTGACTTTCTATGATTTTTAACATTGCTTCTTTTGTTTTATTCATTTTGTAAACCTCCATAATATAAATCGATTCTAAACTTTTTCACACCTCCACCACCACCCACACCTCATTATACACTCCATATCCCACGTTGTTTCTTGCCTTCGGCAATTCCCTGCAATGCTATTTCCCATTCTGCTGGAGAGCATCTCTATGTGCAGGAGACTGCGTTCTGTGGAATATTCGGGACATGGTCTGATCTCTTTTCTATCTATTAATGCTTACCAGTCGAGAAGAAGTCAAGGTAGATTATCGTCGATGTAAACTCATATTTTTGCCGAGCAACGTTTCCCAGGGGATATTAGAGGTTTTATAATTATCTAGAAGTTATTCTTTGTATTCGATGATTAGTTTATCGATACCCTTTTTGACTTTCTCTATAAACAATCAACTCCTTAATTTTATTATATTTTATAAAGCCAAAATTTCAGCTAACGTACCGAGCATATCTGAAGTTCTGCAAAGTTGGATTTGGGCAAAGGTGCGAAGCACCGTAACCAGAACGTTCTGTTAGACGAAAGGCTGTAATCTTCCTTCATTGCTCGAATCTCTGCTTATTCTTGAACGGGCTCATAAATTTTTGCTTTGCTTTTCCAACTATCTCTCCATTCGATCCTCTCGATGACAATTTTCAGCAAGCAATACTCGTCAGAGTCTGGACCGTTCGGGAAATATTGCGATAGATCTAAAGTAGCTAGATCCCACACTTTCTTTTTCTCATCCAAATTTGGGATTATTTTAGCTTCTCCGATGACATTCGCAGCTTTTTCTCCATGAGGTAGCTCTACAAAAGCAAGACAAATTTTGGGATTCTGCCGTATTTGTTTTACTTTTCTAGAAGTACTAAAAGTCGTTACCCAGATAGACATATTGTCTTCGACTATCGGAGTTACTGGGCGAACTCTCGGTTGATCACCATCGCATGTAGCAAGGTAGGCATGGAGAGAGTTCTCTTTCATTATGGCAACTATTTTCTGGTTATCTGAAGAATTCATGATTTTACCTCCTATCTATTGGTTTTTCGCATAACTTGTTTATATCCGAACCTTATTTCGTATATCCCTACTATATCTTGTGGCTATCTTTGTGGATTTATGAAGGCCTTTCGCTTTCAAATGAAGTTATTCTTTGAATTCGA
>CAZLTJ010000023.1:0-24316 GCA_964562425.1 uncultured bacterium | reverse complement strand
TAATTTGATGACCTTTGTAGTTACAATTTTTTAGCGAAAACACGTGTGCTTCATAATGTTATTAAAATCCAATCAAAGTCTTAAAAAGTAATTGCATGTTGCATTAGTAAACCTATTTTTTCTTGATTATATGGTTTATATTAGTATTTGACTTATTTCAAAAAACATGGAGGAGAAAATGGTACCCGACGATCTTCGTTATTCCAAGGAACACGAATGGGTTAGAACCGAAAAAGATATAGTAATAATTGGCATAACTGAATATGCCCAAAGTGAGTTAGGCGATATTGTTTTCGTCGATCTCCCAAAGGTTGGGACAAATGTATCCGCAACCAATCCTGTGGCTACGATAGAAGCCGTAAAAGCCGTATCTGACCTTTACACACCAGTCTCTGGGGAAATTTTGGAAATCAATGAGCTTATTAATGAAGAACCGAGTATAATTAACCGAGATCCATATGTTGATGGCTGGATAGTTATTGTAAAAATGGACAAACCGGAGGAACTAGACGAACTTCTATCCCCAGAAGAATACAAAGACCTTATCGGTGAATAATTTCTGGAATAAATTATTATAGAAGTATTTTAACAATTTTACCTCTAATTGAAGGTTTCTCATGAATTCTTTTTCGTTTTTGCCGAATACAGATGACGATAGACGTATAATGCTGGAAAAGCTTGGCTTCTCATCTTTTAAAGAGCTGTTAACGGAAATGGTTCCCAAGGAGTTGCTTTACAAAACTGAACTTACTATACCAAAAGGATTATCCGAAATTGAAGTCTCGCAGATAATAGATAGACTTGCGTCAAAAAACATAGCCTCCCAAATGAAGCAATTTATTGGTGGTGGTGCATATGACATGTTCGTTCCAGCAGCTGTGGATGAGATATCCTCGAGACCTGAGTTCTACACAGCTTATACTCCATATCAACCGGAAGTCAGTCAAGGAACACTGACAGCAGTCTTTCAATTCCAATCCATGATTGCAGGTATAACAGGAATGGATGTTGCAAATGCATCCATGTATGATGGGGCATCCGCTGTAGCTGAGGCAGCTATTTTGGCAATACACAAAACAGGTCGAAAGAAAATTCTCGTTTCAAGTGGGATAAATCCATTTTATTTGCAAGTTATTAAATCATACATCCATGGTTACGGAGTAGAAACGACTGAAATACCTTTGTCACTGGGAACCGAAACATGTTTACAAGGTCAAACCTGTCCCGAAACGTTGGGCAAACTTATCGACAATAACACTGCATGCTTCATACTTCAGAATCCGAATTTCTTTGGCATTATCGAGGATGGCACAATCTTTGCTGAATTAGTCCACAAAAAAGGGGCTTTATATATTATTACTATTCAAGATCCGATGAGTCTTGGAATATTAAAACCACCTGGGGAATACGACGCAGATGTCGTATGTGGTGAGGCTCAACAATTTGGCAACTATCTTAATTTCGGTGGTCCTTATTTGGGTTTTTTCGCTGCAAGAAAAGAATTCACTCGCCAGATGCCCGGAAGAATTGTTGGACAAACAAACGATATCAATGGAAATCGCGGGTTTGTTATGACTTTTCAGACAAGAGAACAACATATTAGACGAGCAGGAGCAACATCCAATATATGCACTAATCAACAGTTATGTGCACTTCGAGCCACAGTATATCTCGCTCTTCTCGGTTCTAAGGGTTTCAAATATCTCTCAAAATTACTTTTCGATAGAGCTCATTATCTGGCATCTAAATTAACCGAAATTAATAATATTTCCTTATTATACAATGGTCATTTCTTCCGAGAGTTTGCGCTCAAACTACCGGTTAATGCTGAAGAGCTAATTCAAGCTGCAACTAATAGTAATTACTTACCAGGACTGGCATTAGGAAAAATATTTCCCGGAATGGATAATGTTCTTTTAACAGCAGTTTCCGATAAGTATAACAGAGAAGATATGGATCAAATGGCTAAAATAATTAAAGAATGCATTAGATGATTTACTGGAGGAGTTAATGTTTAGTAATCAGATAAAAATAATCAAAACTTTTAAGACCTTTTTCCTTATTGTAGTCGCTATATCAATCATAAATGGTTGTGCTACCTCCTCAGTAAATCGTGGTAAATTGGGGTTCGATAAGCCAAAATTTAAACGTGCCCCAGCTGAACTTATGAAAAAAATTGAAAATTCTGGAGATGAATTTACCATTTCTAATACACATGCAATTATGATCGATATTAAGGACAGCACAATTTTCGACGAGAACGGTCGAATGGATAACTATTCTTTCAACTTAATCAAACCCATTACAATTCAAGGTATCCGAAACTACAACAGTTTCGAATTCCCATACGATCAACAAATGATGGATGTAGAAATTCTTTATGCAATGGTTATACACCCCGACTCAACTATTGAAATTGTACCCGACAGTCTGATAATAGACAGAGTTAACAGCGCGGGTGTTGCAGAAATGGACATATATTGGACAAACCTTAGAATGAAAATAATAAATATGCCCCAGATTCGAATGGGTGATGCAATTGCAATATCTTACGCTTATAAGTTTAAAAAGCCATATATAGAAGGTCTGATTTCGTCTGGTGCTGGTTTTCAAAGTACAGAATTTATGAATCACACAGAAGAAATAGTTCTAATTCCAAAATCGAAATTTGATGAACTAAATTATAAGATTATAAATGATAATGATAGTATTGTAAAATTCTCTGAATATGATTGGAAGGATTATCATGTGTTAAAATTCGAAGTCGATTCTGTTCCTCCAATTGTTCCTGAACCCTCTATGCCTCCCGGAAATATGTTCGTTCCGCTAATGCTCTTTTCAAACGTAGATTGGTCGGAGTATTCGAGAATGAATTGGGAAAATACCGAATCACCTATGAAAATCACTGACCCAGAGCTTAAGTCTACAGTAAAAGCTCTCGTGGAAACGTGTAAAACGGAATACGATTCTGCAAGAGCTATAGGTCTCTTTGTTGCACAGGACATTCGATATGTTGGGATTCAAATGAGTGACAAAGAAGGGATTACACCTCATGATGTTAACGAAACATTCAAAGCTCGATCCGGTGTTTGCAAAGATGTTGCAGCTTTGGCGGTTGCAATGCTAAGAGAAGCTGGCATTGAAGCATACAATGTACTGATAAACGTTCAGGGATACGTTATTTACGATGTAGCAATGAACCAGTTTAATCATCAGATCGCATTAGCAAGACTTAAAGACGGACGTGAGATTTACATCGATGTTACCGACGACGTTTGCATCGATTTATTACCTGGACATTACAGCAAATACGGATTCTTAGTTCTAACTGAGAAAGGCGAAAATTTGAAGTATTTCCCACTGTTCGAACCCAAGCACAATGAGGGAAAAATTATCGCAGTAACTAAAATCGACAATGAGGGAAATCTAACTAGTAAAATTGAATATACAGGTATGGGATTGTCAGATGAGATCTTACGGCAAATTGGACATTATATTCAAACCGAAGATGATAGGAGAAGGTTCATCCGCAGATTTATAACTGAAATAGACCCTAACGCTGAATTAATCGATTTTAAAATTTACCCCGATCCTGTAACCGACCTTACCGAACCTGCTAAATTCATCATAGAATATAAAATTCCGGAATATGCAGTTTTTGCTGGAGATTACCTTCTTTTTCAACCTTCTATGGCTTCTCAGGTTTTCGATCTTCTATCGATGAATATTAATCAGGCAATCTCTTTAACGGAGAGAAATCTTCCATTAAGGCTTACAGCGCCATATCGATTAGACATTCGTGAAACGATTGAACTTACTGATGAATATGTTCTGGTGAGTTTTCCAGAATCTGCAGATATTAACAATAAATTTTTCAAATTTGACACTAAGTATGATATCGATGGGAAAAAGGTAATTTACATAAGTAAGACAGTTCTTAGCGAAATCGACATTCCTCTCGATGATTACAACGATTTTCGTGAAGCATTCAACAATTATAGAACATCTCGAAAGGGAATGTTGATTTTGAGTATAAAAGACCATCGTTTATAGGTCTTATAATGGGAGACTGACATGAAAAAGATATTTTATCTGACATTAATATTAATAGCATCATCAATTTATGCAATCGATCTATCTGCAGATACAATAATCTCCGAGGACTTGACGAAATTGATTGCACAGGTTCCACCTGCTGAGAATTTTCCTAATGCAAATTACTATGTAATTACCGAGAGTACAGTTGTTACTCTGAGCCCCGATGGCTCATATAATAGGGAGCTTTACTTCCTGGCAAAGCTATATAATTTCGCAGGAAAAAGGGAACTATCAAATTACAAAATAAATTTCAATGCCGATTTCCAAAAAGTTGAACTTATTCGTGCAAGAACTATGAATGGCAATGCTGTAATTCCAGTAAATGAAAAATCAGTCAACGATATTTCTCATCCAAATTATTCTGATGCAGCTATGTACGGTGACTTTCAACAGAAAGTCATCTCATTACCAGCAGTTTCGGAATCGTCAGTTGTCGAAATTCATGCAATTGTTAAAACCGACACAAATACTCCCATGACATTTGGGAAGTTAGTTGTTATGGTTGATGAGCCCCCGACAAGGAAAAGATTTTATGAGGTTAAATTTCCAAAAGGTGTTGAACTAACATGGAAATCTATAAACGGAGCACCTAAACCGAGAAAAAACGCAACTAGCTTAATTTGGGAAATTACTGACTACAAAGGCGAAAATATAGAAAATAACACACCACCGTTAAGAGAAGTTTTCCCGACAATTCTATACTCCTTATCCAAAACCTGGATGGACGAATCTGCAAAAATTTCAAAAATTACTGAACCAAAAATAGTAGTTAATGAAAAAATTAAATCAGCAACGGAAAAAATTGTAGGCAATAAAAAGGGAAAAGAAGCTATATCTGCTATTCTTTTCTATATTCAACAGAATTTCACACAGATCGATACTCGACCAGAATACTTTGGTTATAAACCCAATACGTCACCCAAGGTACTTGAGAACGGAAGAGGAGACTCAAAAGATTTATCTGTTCTTCTCGCTGCGATGCTCAAGGCTATCGGGATCGATGCATCATTAGCATTGGTTCCCTCCTATGGTGCAAAAATCTATGATATTCCTATGTCTTATCAAATGAATGAGTTTATAGTTATTGCATGGCTCGATGGTAAAAAGTACTTTTTATATCCTTCACAGAGATACGCTGATGTGGGATTTTTAGGAAGAGCATCTGGTGAGAAATCACTTATTATCGATCCTCAGAAAGGTGAGTTAATTCAAACCGACCTCTTAAAGGCTTCAGATGGCAACGCAACTTATTATTTTGATATAAATATCACTCCTGATGGAAAAGCTTCAGGCACTGTTACTCTCGAATGCTCTGGTATTCCAGCAATGCATATACGAGCAACATTCAGAGATCAAAAGAAGAAAAAGGTCAAACAACTTTTTCAGGAAGCTGCATCAAATATTTCTTCAGGAGCCAACCTTGTGCCAGATACACTGCTTAGAGGTATAGATACAAACACTGGTCCTGTAAATGCAAAGTTGGGTTTCACTATTGATAATTATATAATGTTCCAAGGAGATATGGCACTATTATGGTTTCCCGATGCACCTTTTATGCTGTTATCATACCCAACAATTACAGAGCAAAGCCGTGATTTCCCGTTATATAATCCTTTACCACAAAAAGTTATCTTTAAATATAAAATAAACTTCCCAGTGGGATATGAATTAGTTTATGCTCCACCGGAACAGAAAATTGACAATCAATTCGGAAATGTTATTATACATGGAAATAGTATTGATAATACAATCGAGTATACAGTGGAATTCGAACTTGAAAAATGTCGAGTTTCACCAGACAAATACAAAGATTATAAAGAGCTAATTAAAACATTTATGAAAAAGGGCAACCGAATTGTCCTTTTTAAGAAAATCGTGTGATGACGAGGAGGTAAGCGATGAGTAAACGTCTTTCTTATTTATTCACAGTACTTGCAATACTTGGTATTTTAGCCATAGCTTATGCATTTACCGGTCCTACGAATACAATTTTCAAGCAGTTTAAACTTCTTGAAAGCGTATTCTCAACAATTAATAGGGATTACGTGGATCCGGTCGACTATAGAAAACTGATTAAGGGCGCAATAGATGGTATTACATCTACTCTTGATCCCCATACGGTATTCATGATTCCCAAACATCTCTCAGATTTACAAACAGAAACACAAGGTAAATTTGGAGGTTTGGGAATACAAATCGGGATGAGAAATAATTGGTTAACAGTTATCGCACCGATGGAGGGAACACCTGCATTTCAAAAGGGTATTAAAGCTGGAGATCAAATTGTTAAGATCGAAGGCGAATCCACATGGGGAATAACCACAGATCAGGCAGTTCTTAAGCTTCGCGGTGAACCGGGAACAGATGTTACAATAACAATTGCACGCGAGGGTGAACCAGAGCCATTCGACGTATCAATAACACGAGACATAATTGTAATTAATCCTGTTCCGTTCTATGGAGTAACTGAGAGCAATATTGGTTATATTCGACTTTCCGGATTCTCAGAATTGGCTACAACGCAGCTCAAGGAAGCACTTCAAAAATTACGCTCTAAGAAAACTAAGGGAATCATTCTAGATATTCGAGGCAATTCAGGTGGACTTCTTCAACAAGCTATTGCTGTATCGAGTTTGTTTCTTCAAGAGAATTCCTTGGTAGTTTATACACAGGGTAAGAGCGAATTCGAAACGCGTCAATTCTACACCGAGAACAATGGTATATATCAAAATGGACCATTGATTGTATTAGTCAATGTTGGAAGCGCATCAGCCTCCGAGATTGTTGCAGGAGCAATTCAAGACCACGACAGAGGTTTGGTTTTAGGAACAATAACGTTCGGTAAGGGTTTGGTTCAGAGTGTAAGAAGGTTACCACAAGGTACAGCCCTAAAGATAACCACTGCAAAATATTATATCCCAAGCGGAAGATGTATTCAACGCGAGGATTATCTGAAAAATCCTAAAAGCGCAATTATAACTTCCACAGAAGCTGTAGATTTGGATACTCTCGATCCATGGAATTGGTTAATCAAATCCGAACCACCCGATACAGATTCAACCGAAGTTAATGAGAAACCGGTTTTTTATACAGAAAGTGGTAGAATTGTTTATGGTGGAGGTGGTATTACACCGGATATTCATTTTGAAAATTCCATTATTAAGAGAATTGAAGCAGCATTAGAGCGTAAAGCGTTGTTCTTTGATTTTGTAGTAGAATATACCGCAAAACACAAGAAACTATTCAACTCACCCGAATTTGAAGTTACCGATGACATTATAATCGATTTCAGAGAATTCCTTAAGGAGAAAAAATTCACTTACAAAAGCAGAGCCGAAGAACTTGCTGAAACACTTGATTCTATAGCTGTATTAGATAGTTTCACAGAATCTACGATGCTTGCTTACAATAAGTTTTGCGAACAAATCGAGCATGAAAAAGAACAGGAATTCAACAGGAGTATTCCATATATAAAAAGAGGAATTAAAAGAGAAATTGTCAGGAACCTTTTCGGTGAAAAGGAACTCTATCGGCAAATTGTTCTCAAAACAGATCCAGCAGTTCTTAAAGCTGTGGAAATTTTACTTAATAATGAAGAATACAATGAATATTTCCTAGTGAATGAGAAAAAATAATCGGAGAAAATAATGAAAACCAAGCTTTTGTGGGAATTAAGCAAAGAAGACAGAATTGGGATTCAATTACCAAAAAGAAAAGTACCGGAATGTAATCTAAAAGAAAACATTCAATCCTCGATGCTGCGCAATAGCGACAACGAACTACCCCAGCTTTCCGAACCGCAGGTTATAAGGCACTTCATCGAGCTTTCCACAAAGAATCACCATGTAGATAAGGGATTTTATCCTCTCGGGTCATGCACGATGAAATTCAATCCTAAATTGAACGAACGTCTTGCTGGGAATCCGGGATTCATCAATCTACATCCCGCTGCACCCGATAAATTATGCCAAGGTGCACTTGAATTGATGCACAAGCTTGGAGAAGCTTTTTGCAAAATAGGTGGGCACACTGCAATAACTCTCCAACCAGCAGCTGGAGCTCAAGGTGAATTCGCTGGCTTATCTATGATTCGCCGCTACCATGAACATATGGGAAACCCACGTAAAAAGGTTGTAATGCCCGACTCATCCCATGGAACAAATCCAGCATCTATCGTTTTCTCAGGATGGCAACCTGTTGAGATAAAATCCGGATCCAACGGAAAAATAGATTTGAAAGCCCTCGAGAAACACCTCGATGAGGACCTTGCTGCTGTGATGATAACTAATCCAAACACATTAGGTATCTTTGAGAGTGATATAAAAAAAGTAGCAGAAATGCTTCACTCGGTTGGTGCACAACTATATATGGATGGAGCTAATATGAATGCACTTCTAGGGATTGTCCGACCGGGTGATTTAGGAATCGATGCATTGCATTTTAATCTGCATAAAACATTTTCAACACCTCATGGCGGTGGTGGTCCTGGTGCTGGTCCAGTTTCAGTTGCTGAACACTTAGCACAATTTCTACCGCAACCTATTGTCTCATTATCCTACTCCGGAGAATACAAACTTGATTGGGATAGACCAGCTTCAATGGGAATGCTCCAAGCCTTTTGGGGTTCCTTTGGAGTGATGGTTAAAGCTTATGCATACATTCTGTCGTTAGGATGCGATGGTCTCCGACGAGTCTCTGAAGATGCAGTTTTAAATTCAAACTATTTGCTTTCAATGCTTCGGGATTACTATGAACTTCCCTATACCGAGATGCCAATGCATGAATTTGTCTTATCCGGCGAAGGCTTTAAGAAATACGGTGTGAAAACATTAGATATTGCCAAGCGACTTTTAGATTACGGTTTTCATGCACCAACAATCTATTTCCCGCTAATAGTACACGAAGCGTTGATGATCGAACCTACGGAGACAGAAAGCAAAGAAACACTCGAAGAATTTGCTGATGCAATGATAGCAATTAAAAAAGAAGCAGAAACTAATACGAAGTTACTTCATGATGCACCGCTCAATACACCTATAAGACGTCTTGATGAAGTTAAGGCTAACAGGAATCCAATACTCAAATGGAAAGATTCATTGAAATAGTTTACAAAACCAATATCTATTATTAAAAATTTTGTATTTGTTAATATGAATAACATTGTAAAGCTATTCCTCAGAACTTAGAGATTATTTCTTAGTCGTTTGTTTCTCTAATAACATTGCATCCCCATATGAAAAAAACCTGAAATTGTTATCGATAGCATATCTATAAGCTTTTTGAATTATTTCAATACCCGCAAAGGCTGAAACCATTACGAGCAATGACGAACTGGGGAGATGAAAATTTGTTATTATTACATCCGCAACTTTGAATTCAAAACCAGGAAATATATAAATATCCGACCATCCTCTCTGTGCTTTTAACGGAACAGATATTTTAGCCACCGATTCAAGAGCTCTAACTGTGGTCGTGCCAACTCCGACCACTCGTCGATTGTCTTTTTTTGCGTTGTTTATTGCAGATGCTGTATTCGAATTTATTTCGTAAAATTCTCTGTGCATAACATGATCTCTAATGTCGGGAGTTTTAATAGGTTTAAATGTTCCCCAGCCAACATTAAGAGTTATTCTAACAATCTCGACCCCTTTATCTTTTATCTCGTTCAGAAGTTGCTGAGTGAAATGCAGTCCCGCAGTTGGTGCAGCAATCGCTCCAACTTTATCTGCATAAATAGTTTGATATGAAGTTCTGTCAGTTTCAATGTCCGGTCGATTTATGTAAGGCGGAAGTGGTATATGTCCCAATTTATTTAGTTCTTCAAAAAAGTCACTTTTCGACATCGAAAACTTCAGGATTCTTTCACCTTCCGGGAGCAAATCAATAACCTCTGCTGAGAGCTTTTCAATGAAATTAATTATTGCACCCAAAGGAAATCTTTTCCCTGGTTTAACAAGCGTCTTCCAAATGCAATCCTCCAAATTTTCTAGAAGCAAAATCTCAACATTGGTTCCAGTGGATTTTTCCCCATACAATCTCGCTGGTATGACTTTCACATCATTAATAACAATAAGGTCATCCTTATTTAAGTATTCTGGTAATCTATTAAAAACTGTTTCATTTACATCGCTATTTTGGTTGATTACCAACAGCTTCGACGAGTCGCGCGGCTTGGCAGGAAACTGTGCAATCTTTTCTTTAGGAAGATTGTACATGTAGGAACTCAACCGATACTGTTTTGGGATTTCCATACAGTTAAATTTCTTGTGTAATATTATTCTGTTTTATTTTTTTATAGATTTCAAGAGTTTGAATCGCTGTTTTTTCCCAATTGAATTGCTTAATACGCTCACGACCTTTGTTAATAAGGCTTTTGCGCAATTCAGTATCGTCTGAGATTTTTATTATTCCTTTAGCGATAGATTCAATATCACAAGCATCAACAATTAATGCTGCATCGCCCACAACTTCTGGAAGTGATGCTTCATTGGATGTCAAAACAGGACATTTACAACTCATAGCCTCCAACGGTGGGATGCCAAAACCCTCATATAATGATGGAAATATGAAAGCTTTTGCACCACAATATAAATATGGTAGTTCTTTGTAATTCACATTTTCAATGTAAATAATATCATCATTATGTATGAGTTTTTTCATATTCTCAACAGCTCGTAAATTTTTTGAACTTCCGATAAGGACAAGTTTATCTTTCACACCTTTTTCCTTTGCGATCAAAAAAGCCTTAATAATTCTCTGTAGATTCTTGTGGGGCTTCATATTACTCACAAATAGAAGATACCGTTTTAACTCAAGATTATATTTTGCTATGATGTGTTTTGTTGCATTGTTTGTTCGAGAAGTGAAATGATTAAAATCCGCACTTAAATAAACTACACAAACCTTTTTGGCAGGCATATTTAGATTTTCAATAACTCGTGAGGCAGTGAATTTTGAAGGACAAATTATACAATCTGCTTTTCTAAGTTTTCGCGAAATAATATTCAAGTAAAATTTTCCTGCTTTGCTCGAAATAAATTCCGGATGATCCCAATACAGCATATCCATTACCGATACAACAAGTTTCCCGTGCCAGAATATGGGAACATTGTAATGCGGAATGTGAAGAATATCAGCACCTTTTGCTAATCGGGGAATATTAAAATGCTCTGAGATAGAATATATTGGGCAGTTGGTATTTCTAATTTTGAATTTCTCCGATTCACCAATTAATTCCTTAAGTTTTATTTCATTTCCAATAACCGAAAAAATAAAGTTGTCTGGAATATCAACATACTCACGTAACAAATTCCTTATATATGTTCCTATTCCCGAAGGTCTATACATTCTAGCGTCAAATGCAACGGATATCATTTTCCACCTAACTTGAAAACTTTGGGTAGAAGTTCTCCTAAGGTAAGTTCTGTAATCTCAGAACCATCTTTATTAGTCAGTAATATTAAGGCATCACTGTCTGCAAATTCAGAAAACACCTGAAGGCATGCACCACACGGGTAAGTGATATTTTCAGCTGATACAGCAAGCGCAACAAGTTTCCTAACACCGAATGCAATTGCTGAGCATATAGCCACACGCTCTGCACAAATTGTTAGTCCATATGAAGCGTTTTCTATATTAGCCCCAGAGAAAATATTTCCGTTTTCGTCAACCACAGCCGCACCCAAGGTAAATCCCGAATATGGTGCATAGGCGTTTTCTCGTGCATTATTAGCATTCGTTATGAGTTTGTTTTTAATTGTGTTCATATGATGCTTTTTAAAATAATAAAATATTACAGATTGTTTTTGCAATAGATTTCGTTAAAATATTAATAAGATTTATAAGGAGGTTTTGATGAAGCGAATATTAATTTTTGTTTTAGTATTATTTTGTATCGTTATTGCCCAAATGACATACTTAAATGTTTTTTCCTTTTCACCCGATTTTACAGAGAATAAACTCGTTCCAATTATTATTTCGGCGGATGGACCATATCCAGATACAACATACTCTGGTATGGTAAGATTGTCTATTATCGAAGAGTATCCGAATTATTCTGCTGGATTTGTCAATCCTTCAACAGGTGATTATGATACTATCTTAGATATAGATATATTTGGGGATGAAGAAGTCTTTTATTTAGTTAGTGATTATGAGAACGAATTCATTATAATTATTGCAGAGGATACGCTTAATGAGTTGAAAACTTCAATACCATTAGGAATTGAAGTAAATGAATGCGGTGATTCAGCAGTTAGACTTGCTTATCTCGGACCTAAGATAATCTCATCCGGAACCGAAGAGTTTAAAGTTTTATCTCGTATAGCTCCAGTCGACACAATTGATCGTGAGATTTCTGATTACTATCTCGATTTATTTGAAGAAAATGCAATAGAATTATCCGTTTTCAATGAAGAATTTGAGGATAGTTCCTCCCAAATATACAATTTGTTTACTGATTCCTTTTCGAGAAGTGTAATATTACCTTCCATAGGTGGTAACATCTATTTCGGTCTAATAAATGAAGATGCAGAAAGCGTCGTATTCAGGATTGTGGATATTTACAGCGACTTAGATACCTCATATTTCTCTATCGATTTTACTGAGGATGCATCGATGCTATCGATTAATTATCTCACGGGAATAGCTAACGCTTTTAATAGCAATGTTCCCGTCCTTTTGGCATCAATAGGCTCAAATGGTATAGATTTAAGCGACACTTCCACTGACGTTTTTATGGATATAAAAGATATCGATGATCCGAGACTTGCAAACATAGAACCGCTGGGAAAGATTCTTAATAATGGAATTGCTACATTCAAATTATACAATCCAACCATAGATTCAATCGGAGTATTTGTTAAACCTAAAGTAGTCTCCGGGAAAGAGTTATACTCACCATTCTGGTCATCCTTCATATTTTTAATGGAAGGTCATGCCATCTCAATATTATATGATGGACCTACACTTTTCATGACTAAGGATACTGTCGATATTTCGATTCTTGCTGTTGACCAGATGGGAAATAAAGATACAAACTATTGGGGTTATTTTCTTCCGGAAACATCGGATACCGGGATAATTTTCATAGATACATCAGGTATAGAGTATTCGTGGCCATTCGAACCTATTCCCTTCAAAAATGGAGAAAAACAGTTGCAAATCGTTCTTCCCAATTATTCAGTAGAATTTGAAATGCAATTTAAAGATGGTGAAGAAAGGACATTTATGGGAACCGGAATGTTAGCCCCATCGAAAGCAATTCATACAAAAGTTAGAGGAACCGCTGTAACCACTGCAGTTATCTTGGACATTTCAATAAAAAACTCCGATAGAATGCTTGAAATAAATCGATTCCATCGAGTAGATGTTGCAGCCATTGATTTTCTGGGTCAAGTAGATCTTTCATTTAACCGAGATCTTGCAATAAGAGTCTTTGGACCTGCAATAACCTTCCCGCCTGATTATGTTGTTCTTACAAGAGGTATGGGAAGTTTTATAATAAGAGCAGATTTCCCTGTTGTTGTAGAATTAAATCTTAGCGATGTTATGTTGGATACTACTGTCAGGTTTTATTTTCACGAACCTTTTAAGGCTGGAATTCCGATTATCTATGCAAGAACCGAAGAAATAATCGTAAACGAACCCCGTGAACTCTCGGTGGTGTTGATTAACGATTATAACCCAGCAATATTTTATAGTGGAATGGTTTCTCTTACTGCTATTGACTCTGATACCAATTTTTCCTTTTCAATTCCACTAAATTTCCGAATCGAGGACGGATTTGGAGAATTTATTTTTACAGGCATGGAAGCTGAGGAGTTTTATATTACCATTTCACCAGAATTGCTACCCTCAAATGTTAATACAATTGAAACATATTTCCTCCTCGATGTTTCATATCCGGATTCAGTTGTTCCACGCGAATCCGGAAGGATAAATGTCAAAGCCCTCGATTATTTTGATGATATTTTCAAAGTCAGTGTTAGCTTCGATGTATCTTTAATTGAATCCAATGAGGACAGTTCCGCAATTCCCAGTAGAATTCACATAACGTTAATTGATGGAGAACGTTCATTTTCTGTTAGAGATCTTTATGCTGAGAGTGTATATGTATGCCTTAAGCCAATAGATTTCGATCTTATTCTTGCACCCAATGCATTCATTGATACAGTGAAAGGTTACTGTTTTGGACCAATAATATTTACCGAGAATACGGTTGAGGAGAAAAAAGTTCCAAATGTGATAGATATTGTGAAGATTATACCTAATCCTTTCAACGACAATGCGATAGTTGAGATTTCACTGGGCAAACCTGAAAATATTAACGTAGAGCTATACGATCTACTGGGAAAACTCGTTTCGGAAAAGAACATATTTTTAAATTCCGGAATTAATCAGGTCGAAATTCCCATCGAGGATGATTTGAATTCAGGGATTTATTTAGTTCATATTAAAACAAAGGACAAAGCTTTTACACGTAAAGCTTTTCTTATTAGGTAAATATTAAAAATTGTGGTTGGAATTGAGACAGCAATTGATTTCATTTGGTTATGATTTCGTGTAAAGGAAAAATCGGACCATCCTTACATACCAACTTATAACCAGATTTCGTCTCAATAGCACACCCCTGACAAACACCGTAACCGCAAGCCATCTTCTGCTCCATGGAAACTTCGACAGTGCTGATAAATTTCGAGGATTGCTGTATCATAGCTTCGATCATTTTTCCTGGACCACAACCATAGACTGGAGTTACAACCTCATTCGGAAGTCCACTTAGCACTGTGCCAATCGTACCCTTAGAGCCATACTCAGTAAAAATTTCAACTCCATCTGGGAGAAATCTATGGGAAATAACATATTTGCCACATTTTTCTCCATATAATAGACGATGCTCGATATTCAGACTTTTTAAAAGATTAGAAAAAAAGATTAATGGAGCAACTCCAATTCCTCCTCCCACTAAAAACGCACCACCGGTGGGAATACTAAACGGGTTTCCCAAAGGACCTAACATTTTGAGCTTTGTATTTCTTGAAACCTGCGATAGTTCCTGCGTTCCTTTCCCTACTATCCTTACGAGCAATGTTAACCTTCCACCAGAGACTGAAGCAATAGATATTGGACGACGCAGAAACTTCCCCGGAACAGACAGCATAACAAATTGCCCGGGTTTGGCTTGTTTAGCAATTCCCGGTGCAAAAATTCTTAGCGCAAATGTTTCCACGGCTGCGTAAAGGTTTTCGAGAACAATGGATTCTATTTCTAATGGCATTATGACACCAAATTTTAGAATTTTATTTCAAATTTCTTATTGTTTTTATCAACTTGCAATTCATTAATCTCTAATCCAGAAACGTAACCACTTACTGGACCTTGTCTTAATCTATTCACGAAAATATTCAAATCAATGTCTGAACCCTGAGCATCAACCTCGACAGTTCCATCAGCCTGATTACAGACAAAGCCTTTAATGTTGTTTTCAATAGCAGCATGATAAGTAAAAAACCTGTAATTTACTCCTTGCACAACTCCGCTTACAATTATTCTGAGTCTTTTCATTTCCGAATTCACCGATCTTTATTTTTCCTTCTGTTAATCTTTTTCAAAGCATAATCAAGGGCAAGTTTAACAGCGTCTTTAGGAGATGATACAATATCTATTCCACCTATTTCAATTTTTCTAAGTCCTATAACATGTTTTCCAAGATTCTTAGCTAAGGCTATCTCAGAAAGTGTTCCCCATCCACCATCAATTGCGATGATAGCGTCACCCGCCATAACCACAAGGAGATTTCTACCGATACCCATACCTGTTGGTATAGCGAAATCGATATATCTGTTAGCATTAGTGCGACTTTCAGTGGGTAGAATACCAACAACAGTACCATCAGCTTCTTTAGCAGCCTTAGAGACCGCCTCCATTACACCACCCAATCCACCGCAAACAATCACTGCACTGCTTTTAGCTAAAAGCCTACCAACCTCACCAGCTAGTTTCTTTATCTCATCACTGGTATTTGCACCGCCTATAACTGTAATCCACGGGGCTTGTCGAGGATTTCTTATCATTTAGGTATTGTAATATACTTTAAAAGAAGTTATTATTTTTTATACTCGGGGTGCCCAGATTTGAACTGGGGACTTCTCGGCCCCGAACCGAGCGCGCTACCGAACTGCGCTACACCCCGTATTGCTTTTCCAAAAAAACTTAATCGATTATCTATTGCAAGGCAAATCTTTACGTTATTTATACAGGTATTTATATTTTCTCTTCAAATTAATAAATCACTCGGGTTCAAGAAATCCTAAGAATTGTATTTTATTATTTAAGACTGATGCAATTTTTTCCACTCTCTAACATCAATTTCCACTCAAAACCTTGACAAAACAAGTAACTAACCTAACTTGTTATCGTGAAGATTATTATTACATCAATCGTATTAATTCCAATAATTTTTTTTGGAGTGCTTACCTTTGGGGGGGAAGACATCATCGATACGATCGATACAATATCTCCGCCAATTTCGACTTCTTTCCAAGGACCTATGAATATCTCTGAACTTAACTCTCCTAAGAGTGATTATGCACCATTTATAATGCCCGATGGTCATACAATTTATTTCTCCTCTATACGTGAAGGTGGTTCAGGCGGCGAGGATATCTATGTTTCCTACTGGACAATGGGTCGATGGGAACCTCCCGAAAACATAGGAAAACCGATTAATTCCAGATATAACGAAGGTGCGATGAGCATTTCACCGAACGGCAATGAGATGTATTTGACAATTTGTGGCAGGAAAGATAGCTATGGTGGTTGTGATTTATATGTATCCTATCGAAAGAAGAAAAAGTGGTCAGAACCAAGAAATATGGGTAGAAAAATCAATTCTACGTGGTGGGATGGTCATCCTTCGCTCTCACCCGGTGGCGATACTCTTTATTTTGCTTCAGATAGATTTGGTGGGTTCGGTGGACTGGATATATATTATTCAGTTTGCAAAGACGATGAATGGGAGAAACCAAAAACTCTCGGGTATCCTATAAATAATGCCAGAGATCAGACTTCACCGTTGCTTCATCTCGATGGTCGCACTCTATACTTTTCATCGTCTGGTCATGGTGGATTTGGAGCATTAGATGTTTTTCTCACCCGGTTAGATACAATAAAATGGGAATGGAGTGAACCAATCAATATAGGTCCACCAATTAATACTAATGGAAATGATTATTTTTTCGCAATCCCAGCATCAGGACATTACATCTATTTTGCATCGGATAGAACAGAGGGTTACGGTGGTTTTGATATTTTTTCATATCCTCTTGAAGAATGGCAACGTCCAGGTGTTGTTGCTACATTGGTTGGTCAAGTTGTTGATGCTGAAGATGGTTTTCCTATTTTGGCAGCAGTAAAAATTGAGCGATTAAGTGATGGTTCTATCCTTGCAGAAACTACAACAGATTCCATATCGGGACATTTTTTTACAGTTCTTCGAGCAGGGGAAACATATGGTATATCTGTTTCGGCTGAGGATTATGCTTTCTCATCTGAAAACTATGAGGTGAAAATCGATGAGGGCTATAATGAGCTTAAACATACATTCAGACTTAAAAAAATTGAAACAGGAGCTGAGATTGAACTTTCTAATATTTTCTTC
This sequence comes from uncultured bacterium, assembly GCA_964562425.1. Taxonomy (GTDB): domain Bacteria; phylum UBP14; class UBA6098; order B30-G16; family B30-G16; genus JAUWMV01. The sequence continues at coordinate 6,558 of CAZLTJ010000023.1, read as the reverse complement.
GATTTTGCTAAATCGAATTTACGACCAGAATCAAAAGCAGAACTTGAACGTGTTGTCGAACTAATGGAGAAATATCCCAATATGAAAATTGAGGTTCAAGGATTTGCCGATTCAATAGGTTCAAAGCAGTTTAATCTATTTCTCTCAAGGGAACGAGCAAGAGCTGTCACAGAATGGATAATTAATAGCAGTATCTCTAAGAAAAGAGTAACTTATAAAGGTTTTGGGGAGGAGGAACAAGGCAGGACTGAAGAAGAGCTTCAGAAAAGTCGTCGAGCACAGTTCCTTATTTTAGAGGTCGGAGAGAAAGTTCCTGAACCGAACTCAAAAAAGAAAAACAGTTTGAATAAGTAATATGAATTCATAAATCGAAACTTAATCGATTCGAAAATAATTAACTATTTGTGGAATTTTTTAAAAGGATCTTATTTACAATTAATTCAGAGTCATAGCTTATAGTAAAAATTTATCGATATAAGGTTTTCTTTAAAATGCATAATAAAAGAAATCCTCTTCCAAAAATTGCTGGTGAGCTTATTGAGATCATCAAACCGATCGATTCGACTCAATTGGAAGCAGATCGAACCTTAGCGGTAAAGAAGCCTCCATTCGTTATTGTAGCTGAAAGCCAGACTTCTGGTTACGGAAGGTTTGGGGAAAAATGGTTATCGCCTCAAGGTGGAATATATTTCACATGGGTTACGGATTACACATCAAATCCTAGCTCAACGCTTGTTATAGCATTATGCATAGCAAAAACTATTGAACCGTATTCACAAGGTCAAGTTAAAATTAAATGGCCTAACGATGTACTTCTAAATGGGAAGAAGGTATCCGGTTCTATTGTGGAAGTTATTAAAGGACATTTGTTAGTTGGTGTTGGCATAAATACCTGCAAATCACCTGAACCAAATATGTTTGCCGCTATGGGATTAGATGCTGAACAAAAATGGAAAGTTTTTTTTGACTTCTTTAAGAATCTCAACATAATCTGGCCAAAATATACTGAAAGTGGATTTTCCTCGGTTTTACCGTATTATAACAAATTTGCATTGCCTTTCGGAACTGTTATTACTACTTTTATAAAGGGGAAACCATATACTGGCGCGATTATGAGAATTTCTGACAGAGGTTCCCTTTTTCTTAGGACATCGGATGGAATTATCGAGTTATTTTCAGGTAGTATTACAACACAGCAGGAGAATTGATGAGGAAATGGGGTATAAAACTAGCATATTGCCTTATCTTTATTGGCGGTGCTTTTTTTGGACTTTTTACTTTCAATAAAGTACTAATGCCAATAGTTGTGGGTAGAGGAAGAACTACCGAAATCCCAGATATTCTGGGTATGACATCGGTAAATGCAGATATACTTCTGAAATACAAGAGCTTTAATTTAAGAATAATACGTGAGGAGTTCTCCCCCGATGTCCCTGAAGGATTGATAGTAAAGCAGATACCTAAGGGTGGCACACTCGCTAAAAAAGGAAGAACTGTGAGAGTTATTATTAGTAAAGGTGGTCAGGTTTCAGTGGTTCCCAATATCAGTGGCTTACTTTTGCGTCAAGCTACTATTAAGATAGAACAGGTAGGTCTGACAATTGGAAAAATAGTAGAAATACTCTGTGATACAATCGACCGAGGATTTATAATTTCCACCTCACCTGCACAAGGAGAAACAATTAGCCAGGATGAAACTGTTAATATCGTTGTTAGTAAGGGTTCCTCACAACAATTAATTAGAGTTCCCAACTTAGTAGGAATGCAACTTAGCAATGCATTTAACGCCTTACATAGTAGAGGACTCATAGGAATTGTAGTTTATAGGAAAGTACCAACAATTTCACCTAATGAAGTTTTTAAACAGACACCTGTGCCGGGAACAAAAGTTACTATTGGAGCATGTATTAGATTAATTGTAAACAAGGAAGAATGATATGGAAAATTTAATTGAAACAGCAAAAATAATTGCAGTGAACAAATTAAGTGGATCCTTAGAACTGGCAAAGTTGCTATTAGAAGGATTAATACAAAACTCAATTACAACTGTCGAATTTGAATCGGTAATGGAAATCATACTAAAAGCCCATCCCTATATGGCAGTTATGAGAAGAATATACCGCGAATTCTCACATATTCCATCCGAGAATATTCCGGTAACGGCAAAGGAGTTCCTGGAATCCATGAAAAATGCACAAAAAAAAATAGCTGAGTATTTTCTATCTATTGTTCCTGATTCACCAACATTTCTAACTTATAGCCGAAGTTCGACAGTCTTTGAAGTATTAAAATTTATACATAAAAACAATCGAATTAAAAAGATAATTATTTCCGAGGGACGACCAGATTACGAAGGTATAGAACAAGCGAGAGCTTTTGCAAAGCTTGGCATTCCTGTTGATTTAACGATGGATTCATCTTTGGGGTCGTTTGGTGAGAAAGCCGACATGTTTATTGTTGGTGCAGATGCAATTACACCGGGGTATATTGTTAACAAGATAGGGACACTTCCCTTAGCATTAGTTGCTAATTTCGAAAATAAACCGCTTTATGCTCTCGCATCTACTCATAAATTTATATCTGAAACTCATAAATCTAAGATGATATCTCCGAATAAAATTTTACCTGATCCACCCTCGGGAATAACACCTTTAAGTCCTGTATATGAAAAAGTTAGAATATCTCTATTTACGGGAATAATTTATGAGCATGGTAAAGCAGGTATCAAGGAGATTCACCAGCTTACTAAGTAATTTATATTGGTTATAATCTGGTACATTTGAAGGAGTGAAATGACTTTTCTCGATCCAGAAAAGCAATTTGAGATTATAAAAAGAGGAACAGTTGAGATAATACCCGAGGACGAATGCATTAATAAGCTTAGGCAATCCAAACTGAGCAACAATCCACTCAAAATCAAACTGGGATGCGATCCCTCAGCACCTGACCTTCATTTGGGACATTCGGTTGTACTACGTAAACTTCGTGATTTTCAGGATCTAGGGCATTCGGTTATACTTGTAATTGGAGACTTTACAGCGATGATTGGGGATCCATCGGAGTGTAAGAAAACCCGACCAACTCTTACTTTCGAGGAGACTCGCAGTAACGCTGAAACATATATACGTCAAGCTGGAAAGGTTTTGGATGCTTCAAAATTAGAGATTCGGTATAACTCTGAATGGCTTGGAAAAATGAATTTCCCCGATGTAATAAAACTTGCTGGTAAATATACAATAGCAAGGATGCTTGAACGAGATGATTTCGAAAACCGCTACAAAGCTCAACAGCCTATTTATATCCATGAATTTTTATATCCATTGGCTCAGGCTTATGATTCTGTGGCACTGAATGCAGATGTTGAACTTGGTGGAACTGACCAGACATTTAATCTGTTAGTTGGTAGAGAGATACAACTTGCATATGGACAAACACCTCAGGTAATAGCCACAACGCCACTTCTCGAAGGGCTCGATGGTGTGATGAAAATGTCCAAATCGTTAGGCAATTATGTGGCTTTTGAGGATACACCGGAGGAAATGTTTGGAAAGTTAATGTCCATTCCAGATTCTCTTTTAAGTAAGTATTTCAGGCTTGTCACAGAACTTCCCGATGCAGAAATCAAAGAAATTGAGCAAGTTCTTGCGGATTCGTCTGTAAATCCCATGGAGATTAAAAAAAGATTAGGATGGGAAATCGTAAATAGTTATTACGATTCTGCTCGCGCCGATGAAGCAAAAGAGCATTTCGAAAAGATTTTCTCTCGAAAGGAATTGCCCGAAAAGATACCGGTAATTAAACTGCAAAAGGGAAAGAGCATTTTGTTGGTAGATGTCATGCACAAGGGCGGGTTGGTTAATAGCAAAAGCGAAGCAAAACGTTTGATAAGCCAAAATGCAGTGAAAATAGACAACAAAGTTATTTCCAATATTAATCATGAAATAACACCTGAATCAGAAGTGGTTATGAAAGTTGGAAAAAGGAGATTTCTAAAGATTATTCCAATCTGAAAATTTATAATGTATTCTAGTTCAAAGCAGTATTAACGGACGTTTATACAATAAAAAGATTTTGGAGCTTATATTTGCACTCAAATTGGCATAAGGAAAATCTCAAGTGCAATGGATACCTGGAAACATTGAGAATCTAAACTCACATTTAACGAAAAGATATCATAACTCGAGAAGTTATCAATCTCTTGGGATGTTGGCAGTTTTAGTGTGTGCCTCCTCTACCACCGAAAGAGATGTCGATGCGAAAACCATTTTAGATTTATGAATCTCAATCCAACCCGTACTAATAGGAACAATGAAAGGTGGCGAGACATTCCTTGAAATTGGTAAAAATATGTCCTCTCCCATATAATAAGCCGATACGTCATATGGTGTACGTAAAAACAGCATACCACTTTGATTGCACATACCAGACCAAAGATCGATGATTATTCTCGTGTTAATATCGTTGATAAACTTTATGTCCTTTTGAGTCTGCTTTATTTCTGACCGTCTGGAAGGACGCCATCTGTCAATCTGTTCTATATTAGAAAACTCTAAATAACTATTCACATTTTTCGGAGCTTCAATGGCATAAACTGTTTGACTATTTCCTCTTTCCTTAGTGGCGTGATAACCTGGATGATATTCTTCCAACGTTACCAGTACATCAAGAAGTGACTCTAATGAAATACGGCAGATCTCGGATTGTAGAACCAAATATACAAAGTCCCCCCAAAGCTCTATACCGTGACAATAATCTGGTGTAAAGGATTTTAGTTTGAATGCAAACCATGTATTTTTCTTGGGATAACCTGCAATAAGACCTCTCTCATGATCATTTGCTAAAAGTATCAGGTCACCATATAATGATATATCTCTTAATGTAACCTCATTAAGATAGTCCTTAATTTTGAAGTTTACTCTAATTGCTTCGTCCAATTGTCCGGTGCTTCTAACCACAGGAGCCCATCGAATTGAGCTATCCTCTTGTTGAACCGCAACTGCAAGTTGTGAATTAACCTCGATATAATCCACAAGAAATCTTCGAGAATCGAGCACCCACACCTGTAAAGGATTTAAAATTTCAAGATTGTCCCATGCAGACATTGTTATTATGGCAACATTCTCACCCGGTACATGTCCTATAATATTTTTGGATTTAACATTACTCAGTATCGATGTTACGTTTTTCCCTTTTATAACAACTATGTTAGATAAGGGAAGTGTAGCAGGTAATTCAAAGTAATGTATGTTTTTAACTTCATCGAACATTTAGATTTTCCAAGTAGTTAAATATTGAATCTTTTAGCGAACTGATACCATTGCCTTTAATAACCGAAATGAAAAACGCATTTGGAAACTCTCTTCTTAGCTGTACTTTTTCATCATAAGTTAATTTATCAATCTTATTAATCAAAAGAAATCTTCTATTTTCACTGGAAGCCTTAATATCATCGAGAACATTATTAACTACAGTTAAGTGTTCGTTAATAGCAGGATGACTTCCATCTGCAATAATAAGTAACAAATCGGCTTCTTTAGCCTCGGATAACGTACTTTTGAAAGATTCTATAAGGTTATGAGGAAGCTTTTTAATAAACCCAATTGTATCTGTAATTAAAACAGTATTTGTGCCATCAGACATCCTGCGCGTAGTAGAATCCAAAGTCGCAAATAGCATATCCGCAACAAACGAATCCGCTCCAGTAACCTTGTTAAGCAACGATGTCTTACCTGCATTAGTATATCCTACAATAGCAACTCGAAAAAGATTGCTTCTTCTTTTGCTTTGAACTTTGCGTTCTTTTTCAATCTTCAGCAATTTTTTATTCAGCACTCGAATATGTTTTGTTATTTCTCTTTTGTCCGTTTCAAGTTGTTTTTCACCGGGACCACGAACACCGATTGTCCCATATTGTCTTTCAAGGTGTTTCCACATACCAACAAGCCTTGGAAGCAAATACTTTAACTGAGCTAATTCCACTTGAATTTTTGATTCCGGTGTTTTCGCATGTTTAGCAAATATGTCCAAAATAAGACTGCTCCTATCTACAATCTTAATTTCATCTCCAACTATTCTTCCAATATTTCGAATTTGCATAGGTTTGAGATCATGATTGAAAATGATTGTGCTTATCTCGCTATTCCTCATGGTCTCTGCCATTTCTTGCACTTTCCCTGACCCAATAAAACATGCTGGATTAGGTTTATTTCGTTTTTGGGTAATCTTATCCACTACAATTCCCCCGGCTGTATTGGCTAACTGTTCAAGTTCGATAAGGTCTTCCTCTATATCAAATTGGTTATCCACTGGAAAAATTAATTGAACCAAAACCACCTTTTCAGGAGTTTTGTCTTTCTCGGGAATGCGATGGATAGTATCCTCAATATCATCTATTCTATCATTATTTTATCTTTTCGTTTTTCTACTAGTCCTGCCGATTAGACGCACCATCGTTGGTGGTTATATCATTAATAACGCTATGCCGGACCGACATTGACTTCCCGATTCACGGTTGCACATCGCACCGTCGACTCTTCCCTCACTGCCTCAGTTCAGTAC
>CAZLTJ010000022.1:12142-25306 GCA_964562425.1 uncultured bacterium | reverse complement strand
CTATCTACCCGACAGAGGTGATATAGTTTTTCTGACATTCGAACCTCATGAAGGGCACGAGCAGAGTGGTCGCAGACCAGCCATAGTTATCTCTCCCAGAGCATACAATTCGAAAGTTGGTCTTGCTCAATTTTGTCCCATAACCTCTCGAATAAAGGACTATCCCTTTGAAGTGCAGCTCCCTCAAAAAGGTGTCATTACTGGTGTCATCCTCTCCGACCAAGTAAAAAGTTTAGATTGGTGTATAAGAAGAGCAGAATTCGTCTGTAAAGTACACGAATATGTGATTTGCGAAGTTCTTGATAAAATAAGAACTCTCATCGATTAAAAGGCTTTTTATTGAATAATCAATCTCTAATCCCTAAAATGGACTCATGAAAATTTCCTACTTTGGAAGTAATTTTAAAATGTTTAGCTTGTTAACCTCGCATGTGAAATATGCAATGTCTATTTGTAAATACATAAAACAATACTCATAGGTTTGATCTTATATTCCAGCCATTTCCTTGTCCAATTTCTTAAGGATTTCTTCCTGTTCGGGTGAAATTTTCTCTGGGATCTTATAGCTAATCTCGACAATCAAATCACCGACATGAGAACCTCTTGCCATGCCCATTCCGGATATGCGTAATTTTGCACCAGGTTTAGTTCCCGGAGGTATTTTCACGGTAATTGTTTTTCCAATTGGATGGTGAATTTTAACTTTCGAACCTAATAAAGCCTTCGTAAAGGGAATAGTTATATGGACGATTAAATTGTCTCCTTTTATTTCGAAAGTCCGACCAGACTTAACGTAAACGGTTACATAAAGATCTCCTGGCGAACCACCGAAAAATCCTGGAGAACCAAGACTTCTTAATCTTAAAGTCTGCCCGTTGATAGTTCCGGGAGGGATTCTAACATTTACTTTTCTTTGGGTTTGAATTGTTCCAGTGCCGCTGCAAGATGAACATTTTCTTTCAGATATCGATCCTTTTCCAAGACATGTGGGGCAAACTTTTTGGACAGCATACATTCCTTGTTGAATATTTATGTAACCTCGACCACTACAAGTGGGACATTTGTTAGTTCTTGTTCCGGGTTCTGCACCTGTGCCACCGCATCGAGGACAGGTCTCCTGAATTGGAACAACGATGCTCTTCTGTCCTCCCTTGAATGCAATATTAAATGGAATATCCACAGTGGTTTGAAGGTCGTTTCCCTTCTGCGGTGTTTTTCTGCTCCGATGCACTCCTCCACCGAACAAATCGCTGAAAATGTCACCTATGTTAATTCCACCGAATAGATCACCGAAATCGAATTTTTGACCTCCTTGAGCTTGTTGCCATCTATAATCACGACCTGCACCGAAAGGAATCCCGCCTTTTCGCATTAGGTCATATTGTTCACGCTTCTTGGGGTCGGTGAGTACTTCATAAGCTTCGCTAACTTGCTTGAATCTTTCCTCTGCCGACTTGTCATTAGGATTTTTATCAGGATGGTTTTTTTTAGCGAGTCTTCGGTAAGCCTTCTTAATTTCATCTGCAGACGCTTTTTCAGTAACACCAAGAATTTGATAATAATCCTTCATATTTACCTTCGTCTTGAAAGCACGAGAAGTCTCAAAAGATTTACAATAGCCATTAATGTCGCAGCCACATAAGTCATTGCTGCAGCTCTTAGAACGGTTTTCGCACCAGAAATTTCCTCGGGAGTTAATATTCCAAGCTCGGGAAGAATTTTCAAGGCTCTTATTGAAGCATCGAACTCTACAGGCAACGTAATCAAATGAAAAGCAACAGCCGCCGCAAAGAAAACAATTCCAATATTCATTAATACTGGAATTTGTGCAATTAACCCTATAAAAAACAAAGGAAAAGCTAAATTGGTACCTAATGAAACAACAGGAACAATGCTATTTCTTATTGCGAGAGGAGAATAATGTTTCGCATGCTGGATTGCATGTCCACATTCATGTGCTGCGATTCCAACAGCTGCAACGGAATCGATATCGAATACACCTGGTGAAAGACGGAGAACTTTATTTTTTGGATCATAATGATCACCAAGATTCCTGTTTGTTCGCTCAATTTTTAGTGTAAGACCTTTAGCTCGAAGAATCATATTCGCAGCTTCCGAGCCAGTAACTCTGCGTTTAGTTTCCACTCTTGACCATTTTCTAAATTCTTTTTTAATTCTGCTCTGTGACCATAATGCCAAAATAATTGCAGGAATTAACAGTAAAATTGTCGAGTCTAGGAAATACATAAATCTCCTTCTAAAAATAAATATTTAATTCAGTCGTTAAAGCAAATCAAGCCATTTTTACATAATCTATTTAGGAAAAAGTAGTTGCCACATATTATAGGTATTTAGATATTAGACATTAAATATTCTTATGAATATCTGTTTACTTATTAGAATCCAATTTGAAAGGTTATTGAATGAAAATCCTAAAAAATGAAAATGCAAGTTTGAATATATTTAGCAAGTATTTCTTTGTTTCAATTATTATTTTATCTTTTGTTGTAATACTCTATGCAAAGCAAAAAAATCCAACGTATTTTTTCCCACCGTTTAAGCATACTTGGGGTATTCACAAGGGCACGGAAGAAAACCTTGACATGCTGCTCGGGAATAAAACAGATTTTGATGATCCACAAGGAATAACTGTAATAAAACTTAAACAATGGGATGATCCAAATTCAAAAAAGGATGATGATGAGGTTACCGTTTACGGAGTTAATTCTGGACGTTGTCAGATTATTTATAACAAATCTATGTATGGTTTAGCTATTTATGGAAGTTGTGGCAGAGGAAAAGGGCAATTCCAAACACCAAAAGGTATTACTGCCACCGAAAACGGTGATGTTTATGTTGCGGATTATGGCAATGGGAGAATTGTGCATTTAAGAATGCCAAAAGACAAACTAATCTGGGTAAAAAGCTTTGGAGAAAAGTATCTTAAAGCTCCCTTCGACATTGCATCGATACCTGGAGATACTTTATATATAACAGATTTCAAAAAGAACTCAGTTTTAGTCTTTGATTCATCTGGGACACTTATTAGAGAATTCACCGGGTTTTATGGACCCAAAGGAATAGATGTGGATGCTCATACGATTAAATGGTCTGCATACAAAGGGGATTATTTTGTTGTTATAGATTCATTTGGAAAGAGAATTCTGAAAATAAATCGAACTAATGGTATAATTGATAAAATAGTTAGAACAAATTCATTAGGATTATCCGGGTCCAAACTTCAATATTTAGCATTGGATTATCTTGGAAATATTCACGTTACAGACTATAATCGCTGCCAGTTGCACAAGTTTGATAAAGATTTGAAATACATAACTTCGTTTGGTAGTTGCGGTTATAAGGATGAACAGCTCGATCAACCAAGAGGAATTGCAATATGGAAAAGATTCGGACAAATATTTGTTTCAGAAAGAGTTACTGCACAATATTTCTGGATTGGCTTGGAAGTGAAAGAATTCAGACTTACTCACAATAAAAATGATAATTCTGTTACGGTTTCTTTTTTCATAACCGAAACAGCTTACGTTAAAGCTCGAATCATAGGAAAAGGAGTCGATCTTTCATTATGGAAAAGGAAGAAGCGTGTCGATCTCGGTGGATATGACGAAAAGATAGCTTTACCTGTTGGATTAGATTCGGGTAATTATAAAATTATATTTGAATTCGAACCTACGTATAGCTCCCGAAATTATTTAGAGAAAACTTTCACGAACAAGATAAAAATTTAAGCACCTTATGACAGAAAAGCTGAAAATCAACGATGCTATAAATATTGTCCCAGAGAAAATGGTGTATGGTGGTAGTTCGATTGCAAGAATTCAAAATCAGACTGTATTTGTGTATGGTACTCTTCCGAAAGAGAACATTCAAGCCAGAATTTATCGGAGGCGAAAAGGTGTTTTTTATGCCGAGACACTTAATGTTTCAAATCCCTCAAAAGATAGAATAGAATCGCGGTGTCCTCATTTTGGTGTATGCGGTGGTTGTACTTGGCAACATATCGATTATCAAGCTCAACTAAAGTATAAGCAGCAAATTTTTAAGGATGTGCTTTCGAGAATCGCTGGGATAAACGATACCGAGGTTGGGAAAATTGTTCCTTCCCCATTAGAATTTGGCTATCGCAATAAAATGGAATTTTCGTTCGGAAGGAATTCAGAAGGGGTATTCATAGGACTTCACAGAAGAGGTAGATACGATCAACTATTACCAACTGCAAAGGATTGCCTTTTGGTGCCAGAAAAAATAAGGGAAATTGTTTCGAATGTCGAAGAAATGGCTCAGGAGGAGGAAGCACACGATCCCAGAACAGGTTCAGGATATCTTCGATTTTTCAATGTCAGATGGAGTTTTTACGAAGAACGGGCAATTCTTGGTATTACAATAACTCAAGATATAGATTTAAATATTTTCAAATCGTGGTTTATCGATCTTGATGAAATGTTCCCAGGTGTTATTGCAGGAGGTTATGTTACGATTAATTATGCTGGGAGCAGTTCTATAGGCAAATTTCACTCTTTATTCGGTAACACAGAATTAATCGAGAGAATTGGGGGAAAATCTTACGTTGTTGGAGCAATGTCTTTCTTTCAAACTAACCCAATGGGAGCAAAAATTCTGTTCGATTTTGCGAGAGAATTTGCTGATCTGGGTCGAAATGAGCGCTTATGGGATCTTTACTGTGGTGCTGGAACGATAGGCATTTACCTAAGTGATGATGCAGCTTTTGTTCTTGGGATAGAGAGCGAGGAATCTGCGATAGCTTGTGCAAAAATTAATGCCAAGCTTAATAATGTTGGAGAAAACGTAATATTTCACTATGGTGATGTAGCAAAAGTGCTTTTAGAAATCAGAGAAAAAAAGATTTATGAAAAACCGGATTGCATTGTAATCGATCCCCCAAGAGCAGGTTTACCGAACAAAACAGTTCGTAGAATGATGAAATTCGCACCGAAGAGAATTATATACATAACGTGTAATCCCAGCACATTTGCAAGAGATATTTCTGTATTCGCGGGGTATGGTTATTCCTTATTCAGAGTACAACCTGTGGATATGTTTCCACAAACCTATCATATCGAAGCTGTTGGATTACTTAAACAAAGTTAGAATAATTAGTTATACATCATTACTTCTCTCTTAGCAGAATATTATTAATGCATCTGTTTCTTGCTATTGGTCATAATTAGTTTATATTTATGTTGTGGAATTGAAATTAGAGAAATTGCAAGAGTTATTCAACGATTATCTTTTTTCGGAGCTGTCGAATTCAGAAAATACTAGGGATGCATATAAGAGAGACATAGCAAGATTTACTGAATTCGCTAATATTCGAGGAATCGAGAAACCTTCGAATCTAACAAGAGGATTTGCTAATTCGTATGTTAGATTTCTCTATGAATTGGGTTTGGCTTCCGGTTCAGTGGCGAGAAATATTTCGGCTCTTCGTTCTTTTTGGAAATTTCTTATCATTAACGGTTTTTCGCAGAACGATCCTCTCGAAAGTATTCAAATAGATAAAATAACGAGAAAAATTCCTGAAGTGCTTTCAATAAAAGATATCAACGCAATTCTCGATCGAATAGATATCAGTAATGCATTAGGTTTAAGAGATAAAGCTCTTATTGAATTTATGTATGCCACGGGAGCTCGCGTTTCAGAAGTTATAGATGTTAAAATCCAAGACTTTCATACGGATGCTAGGTTTGTAAAACTATTTGGGAAAGGCTCAAAGGAACGTTTTGTACCTATTGGAAAGGAGTCTATATATTGGATAGAAAGGTATATTAGGGATGGTAGAAATCGGTTGACAAAACCTAATTCAAAGGGATTCATATTCCTCAACCATCGAGGTGGTAAGCTATCAAGAATGGGTATTTGGAAAATTGTCAAGAAATGGGTCGATAATTCGGGAATTGAAAAAGAAGTTCATCCGCATACAATAAGGCACAGTTTTGCTACGCATCTTCTGGAAGGAGGAGCAGATTTGCGTGCAGTTCAGGAGATGCTTGGTCACGAAAGTGTTGCTACAACTCAAATTTATACACATCTTTCTCTTAGCAGGATCGAAACCGTTTATCATAGTTATCATCCAAGAAGTTGATATAACTCGGTAGTATTATTAGTTTACATTTTGAGGAAGGATTACACATCAATTATGAGGTTAAGATTTGATGAATAGGAAATTTATAATAAATTTCTTCATTTTGGTTATCTCGACAACAATCGCAGGAATGGGACTTGAATTGGTACCTCAGCAGTTGGGATCACCTCTCAGCGGGAGTGCATCTTATTCATTTTATCGAGATAGCACTTTCGTCGAGCTTAAAATTGTTACTCAATTAACCAATAACTCTCTTCAGTTTATAAAACGCGATGATGAAACGTTCAAAGCTCAATTTAGAATCGTAGCAACAATTTATCAAAAGAAAAATCTTGTTGAAAGCGTTGAACTAATAGATAGCATTATTTTAGAGGAATTTAAACAAACAAATTCTAACGAACCGATGTATGCCGGCGAATTATCAATTATCATTCCACAGGGGAAATTTAGATTAATTCTTATTCTTGAGGATTTAAACGCTAAAACAAAAGCGTTTGCATATGAAAACATCGAGGTTCCCAATGCAAGAATGATCGGATTGTCCTCTCTCTGGTTGTTTGTTCCCGAAACGGATTCGGTTTTAATTTCTCATAATGTAATTGCATATTGGGAGAGTCTTGGGGTAGCGGCGATTACATATGATATCCCGGATGATATACAGGCTCATATAAAACTTAAAAGTTCAAAAATTAGGACTGAGACCTATACTGCCACATTCAAAGAAAAGGATGGCAAGAAAGTTGTATATGGATTTATACCAATATCTATGTTAGAAAGCGGAGACTATTATGCTTTCTTAATTCTGTATGGCGATAAAGGGAAAAAATATACTGAGCAAATGCTTGAATTTTCTCTTACTCAGACTACGAAATCCATGTTGAAATACCATTTCAATGACCTAATCGAACAACTTGAGATAATTGCGGATACTGAAGATATGAAAGCTTTTCAAGAAGCTGATTCTACACAAAGGGATTCTTTATGGGAAGAATTCTGGAAAAAAATGGATCCTACACCTTCAACGGAGCGAAATGAGTCATTGGAGGAATTTTTAAGACGAATTCATTATGTAGATGTGCATTTTAGTACCTCTATAATACCAGGATGGCAAACCGACAGAGGTAAAATTTATATCATATATGGACAACCTGACGAGATAGAAGACCATCCATTTGAAATAGGCGCGTATCCTTATCAAATATGGTATTATTATAAACAAGGATTGACATTCGTTTTTGTGGATTCTGGTAATGATGGGAACTACAGATTGGTCGAGTCCAGATGATTTATCGATTGGATTCGGAATTAATTGAATTCATATAAAGAACTTTCCGGAGGTTGTGAATGGCTGTTCCAAGACTATACCGCGGTATGCGAGATTTTCTCCCGGATAATATGATTGCCAGAGAAAAGCTTCTAAAAATTATCAGAAACATATTCCAAAGTTGGGGTTATATTCCTATCGAAACACCAGCAATTGAACTTTTGGAAATCCTTTTAGGCAAAAGTGGAACTGAAGCTGATAAGTTAATTTATAGAATCGAGCATGCTGATGGTCTCGGGCTTAGATATGAATTGACTATTTCGTTAGCTAGATTTGTTTCTATGCATTGGGATAGCTTACCCAAACCTTTCCGAAGATATCAAATCCAACCAGTATGGCGAGCAGAAAGAGCTCAAAAGCAAAAGGGCAGGTTTCGAGAATTCATTCAGTGTGATGTTGATATTATTGGATCAAACTCTCCGTTAACAGATGCTGAGATATTGGCTATTAGCATGCAATGCCTCGATAGATTGGGTTTTACAGATTATAAATTATTACTCAATCATAGAAATGTTTTATTAGGTCTTGTTAAAATTGCTGGATTAGAGTCAGATGATGAAGCTTCGGTGTTAAGATCAATAGATAAATGGGATAAAATCGGAAAGGACGGCGTACGAAATGAGCTATTGAAAAAAGGATATTCTGAAAAAAATGTATCAAAACTTATTGAATTTGTTAATCTCACGGGCGATAATTCTACACTATTGGCAGAACTTGATTTGTTAAACAACAAACAGATAAGGTCTGGTACGAGGAATCTCAGAGAAATTATGGAGAATGTGAATTCCATGGGTATTACATCAGATAAAATTGTAATCTCTCCAAAGATGGCAAGGGGATTAGATTACTATACAGGGGCAATATTCGAGACTGTATTACCGGAATTACCACAAATGGGAAGTCTCACTGGAGGAGGACGTTTCGATAACTTAATTGGTATTTTTTTAGGTCGAGAAATCCCAGCATGCGGCACTACAATCGGATTGGATAGAATTCTTGCTGCAATGGAGGAACTGAAATTAATTAAAAACATTAATACATACACAAAAGTGCTTGTTGTCATGTTTTCGGAGGAACTAGCAAATAAAGCAGTTGCTATTGCAGGTAAATTTAGGGATGCTGGAATTGCCACCGAGCTTTTTATTGAACCTAAGAAATTGAGCAAGCAATTTGAATATGCTAATAAAACAAATATTCCTTTTGTTGCTCTTATTGGCGAGGACGAAGCGAAATCTGGGAAGTGTGTATTAAAGAATATGAAAATTGGAGAGCAGTGGATATTATCTTGGGATGATGCAGTTACGAAAGTTGTAAAAGAATTAAAAGAAATATTGTAAATTAAGTTAATTATATGTCTATTAATGACTTTTAAAGATAATTCGTAATTTTAGGAGGATATCATGCCTCAAATCAAAACTGCTTTTTTTTCAGCATATAATAAAAAAGGCTTAGAAACTCTTGTTAGTGTATTGGTCAAAAGAGGAATTAATATTTGGGCTTCTGCAGGAACTGCAAAATATTTAAGCCAAAGAGGAGTTTCTTCAAATTCTATAGAAAGTCTCACCGGCTTTGAAGATTTATTAGATGGTCGAGTTAAAACGCTTCATCCTGCTGTTTTTGCAGGAATTCTTGCTAGAAATGCTGAAAGCGATATTTCATCAGTTTTAAGTATGAACTTTCCTGTTTTTGATCTTGTTTATATCGATCTTTATCCATTTAGCGAAGAATTAAATAGAGTATCAAATGAAGATCAAATTGAATTAATCGATATAGGCGGAGTTTCACTTTTACGAGCGGCAGCAAAAAATTTCAATAGAGTTGTAGTTACCTTTAATCAAAATATGCTTCAGTCCATTATCGACAACCTTGGAGAGCAAAACCACATTTCTCTTGAAGTAGCCAAAAATTATGCAATGGAGACATTTTTTTATACAGCAAATTATGATTCAATTATTGCACGCTGGTTAATGGATTACTCCAGTTTTCCTGAATATTTTGCTATTGCGGGGAGCAATTTAGGTATGCCCAAACTACGATACGGAGAAAATCCTCATCAAAAAGCGGCATTGTATGCAACAATTCCGAATGAAGGTGTACTTTCAGCAGAGGTTCTATGGGGCAAAGCGCTTTCATATAATGATATACTCGATTTAGATGCAGCGATATATGGCGTAACAGAATTTGACGATACAGCATGTGTAATAATAAAACATCTTTCACCATGTGGTGTGGCTATTGGTAAAGATACCACCGACGCTTATAAGAAAGCATTGGCAAGTGATCCAATGTCCGCTTTTGGTGGTATTGTTGCATTAAATCAACCAATAAGTGAAGAAGTAGCAACACTTATTAATAGACGTTTCTATAATTGTATAATAGCACCTGATTATACTACCGAGGCTTTAGAAATATTAAAGAGGAAGAAAAACATTAGAATTCTGCGACTTCCAAATCTAAGGGAAAAATGTAGATATTCAGTAAGAACTGTCTCAGGTGGGTTGCTGCTTCAAGAGATTGATAATCCGGAGTTGATTGTAGAAAAGTGGGATATAGTTACGAAGATCGAGCCTACTATCGAGCAAAAAAAGGAACTTATATTTGCAATGAAAGCTGCCAAAATTGTAAAATCCAACGCAGTTCTAATTACAAGAAATGGAGCTACGGTGGGAATTGGTGGTGGTTTAACCAGTAGACTCGACCCAGCAATTATTGCAACTCGTAAAGCTGCAGACAGAGCAGAGGGTTCGGTAGCAGCATCCGACGCATATTTTCCATTTCCAGATGCGCTTTGTATACTGGCTCATGCAGGTGTTAAAGCAATAATACAACCAGGTGGTTCAAGAAACGATAAAGAGGTAATTAAAGCAGCAGATGATCTTGGAGTTGCAATGGTTTTCTGCAGGACAAGACATTTCAGACATTAATGATAGAAAACTTAAACCGACTTCAGTGAATGTATTAAATAAAACTTGACAAATATCATTATTTAATATTTTTTCCGCCAATATGAACGGGATAAAGGTTGCAATAGACGGTCCAGCAGGTGCAGGGAAAAGCACTGCAGCTCGAATGTTGGCACAGCGAGTTGGTTATATGTATATCGATACAGGTGCTATGTACCGAGCTCTTACTTTACTTGCATTAAGGGAAAAAATTGACTGGAATAATGAAAAAGCTCTTGCACAATTAATTAAGAAGCACAATATTAGCCAAAATGGCACTGCCACATATATCGACAATGAGAACGTTAGTTATGAAATTAGATCAGATGAAGTTACCAGAGCTGTTTCAGTTGTATGTAATCACAATGATGTTCGAGTTGAGTTGGTAAAGTTACAGCGAAAATTTGCTTCAGATGGTGCTGTTGTTATGGAGGGTCGAGATATTGGAACTGTTGTTCTACCCGATGCAGAGTTGAAACTTTTTTTAGTTGCTAGCCAAATCGAACGATCCCATCGCAGAATGAAGGATATCGAGGAATTAGGCGGTGATTCTGCATTTGAGAGCGTTAATAAGAACATACGCATTAGGGATTATCTGGATAGTTCTAGAGATTTAGCACCACTTAAACAGGCGAAAGATGCGATTTATATTGACAATACGTATATGTCTATAGATTTTGAGCTTTATATTTTAGAGCAACTAGTTAGATGTAGAGAAAAACAACATGAGGGAAAAACAACATAATTGGAAAACTATGAATTGCCAAATTAATGGAAACGTAAACATTTTAGTTATTTAATCTAAGGAGGGTCACCTTACATGGGTGAAGTTAAAAATCAACAACAAGAACAATCTAACGAACCGAACATTGAAATTCTTGTTCAGACTGATGAATACGCAATGGGCAAGATCATTTTAGCAGAGGGTCAAACCGATGAAGTCGAAGGGATGATTTCTATTGAGGATTTAGAAAAGGAAAAAGAACTCTATTCCACAGGGAGTGCTTTTCTTCAGGAAGGTTCAGTTATCGAGGGTACAATTATTGCAATCCGTGGTAATGATATTATGGTGGATATTGGATTTAAATCCGAAGGTATTTTGCCTATGGAGCAATTTGGTGAAGTTAAACCTGTTGTTGATGAAAAAGTTGAGGTGTTCCTCGATGCACTCGAAGATGAGGATGGACAAGTAGTTATTTCTAAGAAAAAGGCAGATTTCATAAGAGTATGGGACACTATTAAGGAAGCATATGAGATTAGAAATGCAGTCGAAGGTAAAGTAAAAAAGAGAATAAAAGGTGGAATGGTTGTAGACCTTATGGGAGTGGATGCATTTCTACCCGGTTCTCAGATTGCGTTACGTCCTGTTCCAGATTTTGATGCATTGATTGGGAAAACTATGCCATTCAGAGTTATCAAACTTAACAAGCTTAGACGAAATATTGTAGTATCGAGACGGATTATTCTCGAGGAAAAAAGGGAGGAGCAACGCAATCAACTTCTTGAGGATATTATTGAAGGTCAGCTTAGAGAAGGTGTTGTCAAAAATATTACAGATTTTGGTGTATTTATTGACCTTGGTGGATTGGATGGATTACTTCATATAACCGACATGTCTTGGACCCGCATAAATCATCCATCAGAACTCCTTAAAATCGGTGATTCTATAGATGTAAAAATTTTGAAGTATGATCAAGAAAAACACCGCATTTCACTTGGACTTAAGCAACTTACTCCGTCACCGTGGGATGATGTCGATGAGAAATTCCCCAAAGACTCAAAGGTTATTGGCAGAGTTGTTAATTTGACCAAGTATGGAGCTTTTGTACGATTATCCGAGGGTGTTGAGGGACTTATACATGTTTCTGAAATGTCTTGGACAAAACATATTAATCATCCTTCTGAAATACTCGAGGTAGGCAGGGAGATCGAATGCGCAATCTTGGATGTAGATAAAGAGAATCATAAAATATCTTTGGGATTAAAGCAGCTTGTCCCAGATCCCTGGAAAATAGCTATGGAAAAATATCCTCCTTCCTCAGAGGTTACAGGAATTGTCCGAAATCTAACTGCGTTCGGTGCATTTGTTGAAATTGAAGAGGGTGTTGAAGGTTTGATTCATATTTCCGATATTTCTTGGACAAAACGCGTAAATCATCCGGGTGAATTTTTCAGTCGAGGGCAAAAAATTGAGTCTGTAGTTCTTGAAATTGATCCTGAAAATCATAAACTAAGCCTTGGGTATAAGCAACTTGAGCCTAATCCATGGGGTGATTTGGGCACGAAATACAATCAGGGTGCAGAAACTGAGGGAAAAATTACTCATATGACCGACCGTGGTGTTATTATTGAGTTGCCCGATCGAGTAGAAGGATTTGTTCCTATAACACAACTTGGGAAGAGAGTTGATAAGCCTCAGGATGCTTTTGGTATTGGTGATATTTTGCCGTTAAAAGTTATCGAGTTCGATTCAAGAGAACATAGAATAGTGCTTTCGGTGGATGAATACTTTAGAAGTAGGGAAAAGGCGGATTTGGAAAGATATTTATCCAAACACTCAAAGAAAACAGTGATTGTTAGTGAAGTGGCAAAAGTTACTCGACGTACTAGACCTATGGATATATCACATAAGGAAATTGAAGAGGACATCCTACAACCAACTGCAGATAATACTCCTAAAGAGGATGTTGAGAAGGATATTCCACAGGCAGAAGCAAATGTTATTCCACAAGAACAGGTTGAAGATACACCGCAGAAAGAAGATGAGGAGAAAG
>CAZLTJ010000022.1:0-12042 GCA_964562425.1 uncultured bacterium | reverse complement strand
ATATTCCACAGGCTGAAGCAAATGTTATTTCACAAGAACAGGTTGAAGATACACCACAGAAAGAAGATGAGGAGAAAGATATTCCACAGGCTGAAGCAAATGTTATTTCACAAGAACAGGTTGAAGATACACCGCAGAAAGAGGATGAGGAGAAAGAAAAAAAGGAAGAACAATAACTTTAATTTTCGGGATTAGATATATTCAGATATAAAGAGGGATAATATGCCATTAAAAAGACATAAATCTGTTTTGAAACGTGTTAGACAGAATATTAAACGCAGAGATAGGAATAGGATTGTCAGG
The DNA here is from genome assembly GCA_964562425.1 of uncultured bacterium. Taxonomy (GTDB): domain Bacteria; phylum UBP14; class UBA6098; order B30-G16; family B30-G16; genus JAUWMV01. The sequence continues at coordinate 11,739 of CAZLTJ010000022.1, read as the reverse complement.
GGTTCTTTGAGAGCTGTTCTCAAAGCTATTAGAAGTAGTAATGATCCGGGTGAGGTTATGCAAAAATTGTCTTGGAACTTTCCTGCCGTCGATAAAGAGAAATTGGATATGCATCTTAAGTCAAAAATTTATTCAGTAATAGACAAAGCCCACAAAAAAGGTGTCATTCATAAGAACAAAGCTGCTCGACATAAAGCTCAGACTTCCCTGTGGTTTAAAAATTTAAATTAAGAGTAATTTAGTAACAGAAATTATCTTTTGAAATAATCTATGCTTAGAGCTCTTGATACTTAATATATATTAGCTTACAAAGGACAATACTTAGGTGCCCTTTATTTATTAGTTTTCAGAGATTTATTTCAGGTTTCCAGTAATGAAAATAATAATCAAAGAATTGTCGAGCTAAAAAAGCGTAGGAACCTCCTGAACCTCCAGCTTCTACAAGAATTACAATGACTATTTCTGGTTGGTTTGCAGGTGCAAATGCCACGAACAATGCATGATCAGGACCGTGTGGATTCTGGGCTGTTCCTGTTTTTCCGGCAACGAGAATGTTCTCCATATACGCTCCTGTACCAGTTGCCCATTCCTCATTAACAGTTCTTATCATTCCTTCAACAGAGGTTTTAATAGCGATCTCAGAAAATGGGAGTTTTCCTCTCATTTTAGAAGGAATTTCAATTCTATGTTTAAGAGGTGGTTCAATAAATTTTACAATTTTCGGTTTCCAAACAAAACCCTTGTTTGCAAAACCGCAGACCATCTGGCAAAGCTGCAAAGGGGTCGTTAATATTTCTCCTTGACCAATAATCAGATTTAGAAGGACACCTTTTCCCCAACCGCGTCTCCCAAAACGCCAGTTATAATAATCTCTATCTGGCACAAGACCTACAGCTTCAAATGGTAATTCGATACCTGTACGTATACCGAAAAAACATTTTGTGGCATATTCGTGCCATTTTTCCAACCCCAATCTAATAGCTATCAGGTAAAAATATATGTCGCAACTTTGAGCTATAGCCTCGAGTAAATTAAGTGATTTATGACCATATCTATTCCAACACATAAAATATCTATCACCATAACGCATTGCACCATGGCACGGTTCGGACATGTATGAATTTGCGTTTGCAATTCCTTCGTTAACTGCAATGGCTGCCGACATTATCTTCAGGGGAGAAGCGGGTGGATATAAACCTTGGTACCACCTGCAAAGCATAGGATGCGTTTCTGGATTATTTAATGCTTCCCATGTAGAATCCGAAATAGTTTCGGTAAAGATGCTCGGATCAAAATCTGGTTGAGAAACTGCTGCTAATATCTCGCCGTTTTTGGGATCTATTGCAATGAATGCGCATTCAGGAATCCAAGCAAATATTGATTCTGCAGCCATTTGAAGTGATGCATCTATCGTTAGAATTATATCAGCGCCATTTTGTGCATGTACATCACCTAAGCTCTTCACAGGTCCAATTATTTCGCCTGTTGCTGTTACTTCGACAAATTTAGCTCCATCAGTTCCTCTTAATAAATTGTCAAAATACCGTTCAACTCCTTGTTTACCAACCATGTCTCCACCCCTAAGTCCTTCTATGTATCTCTCTCTGAGTTCAGCAGGACTAATTTCTCCAACATACCCGACAATATGTGACGCTAATTTGCCATACTCATAATATCTTATATACTCGTTCTCGTAAATAACTCCTGGAAATTCGCCTGTTCGTTCTAAAATTTTACTAACCGTACTAAAGTCGACATGTCTTTTTAATCTCACAGGAAGATAACCTGGCATTAAATTTTTCTCATATCGTTCAAATATGAATTCAGGTTTTACACTCAACAATTCAGCTAATTTTATTACATACGGAGTATCGGGTGGGAACTCAAAAGGAATTATTGAAATTGTATACATGGTTTGATTGCCAACTAATAACTTACCGTTTCTATCAAAAATCTTTCCACGGGCTGCTGCTTCTGGAACAACGCGAAGTCGATTCTTATCGGAAAATCTAAAATAATACTCATGGTCTATAATTTGGATTGTAATTATCCTGACAATAAGGAATAAAAATACCAATGAGATAAATAATAATAATACTATAGATTTTCTATTCTGTTCTTCGTCGGTTTTAAATGCATAAGGATTCATTTTTGTATCCATCAAGTGTTATTGTATAATTAATAATGGATATTTTTGATTAATAATCAATCTATAAATCCAAATTACTTACTTGCATATGTCAAGTTCATGTAATACCTTGACATGTAAATATAATTACCTTTTTTAGACAAAAAGGGGGGTTAATGAATATAGAAAAGATAAGAAAACTGATTAAATTACTCGATGAAAGTTCAATTAGTGAGTTGGAAATTCACTTTCCCTTTGCTAGAAAAGTAATTCTAAGAAAATTTAGATCAACTAACCAAAAAAATTTACTAACTGCAGTTGAGTCAACACGAGTTAATGAAAGACCCGATTCTCAAAGCTTAAATACAATTACGAAACCAGAGATATCAGAGTCTGAACCCACCGGAAAAACCATATTAAAAGAGGAAGATAAATATTACAAAATAACTTCACCAATGGTGGGAACTTTTTATAGGAATCCCTCTCCGGATTCACCACCATATATTGAAGTTGGTGAAAAATTATCTCGAAATCAAGTTGTTTGTCTTATTGAAGCAATGAAGCTCTTTAACGAAGTTAAAACCGAAGTTTCGGGAATAGTGAAAAATGTTTTAGTAGAGGATGTTACACCTGTGGAGTTTGGGCAGGTGTTATTTTTAATTGAGACGGTGTGAACATAATGATCGATTTTGTAGCGCTTTTAAAAAACATGGGATCGGTTCAAGCATCCGACCTTCATTTAAGGGTTAATGTTAGACCGGTTTACAGAATCCACGGAAAGTTGATTCGGGTTAATTTGCCTGTAGTAACGCAGGAGGATATGGGAAATCTTATTAATACTATTCTAACCCCATCTAGAGCGGAACGTTTTAAGAATGAATTAGAATTTGACTTCGCATATCAATTAGATACAGGTGAACGTTTCAGAGTTAATCTGTTCCATCAGCGAGAGACATATGCGGTTGCTATTCGATTAATAAATACTGAAATACCAACATTTGATGAACTGCAACTTCCACAGGTTATGAAAAAAATTGCAAATACTAGAAGAGGAATAGTGCTTGTAACTGGGGTAACCGGTTCAGGAAAGTCAACAACTCTTGCTTCAACAATCGATTATATCAATACAGTTAGAGCAGAGAATATAATAACTATAGAAGATCCTATTGAATACCTTTATACAAACAAGAAAAGTATAATTGCTCAGAGAGAATTAGGATTGGATACATTATCTTTTGTTGAGTCTCTCAGAAGAGCCATGCGCCAGGACCCCGACGTTATACTTTTAGGAGAGATCAGAGATATGGAGACTATGCAAATAGCTCTCACGGCTGCAGATACTGGTCATTTAGTGCTTTCAACACTTCATACTTTGGATTCACTCCAAACTATCTATAGAATTCTCTCTTTCTTCCCACCGCATCAGCATCAAGAGATTAGATTAGTTTTGTCTTCAACGCTGAGAGCAATAATATCACAAAGACTTGTTCCTCGATCGGATACACCCGGTCGAGTTCCAGCAGTTGAAGTTTTAATTGGTACAGCAGCAGTTAAAGAATGTATTGTCCAGTCGGGGAAAACAGCAGCTATTAGAGACTTGATTACGGAAGGTACAGTTCAATATGGAATGCAGACAATTGACCAGTCTCTTTTCTTCTTCTACCGAAGAGGTATGATATCTTTAGAGACTGCGTTGAATAATGCGTCAAATCCTGATGATTTCAAACTTCGTGTGGCTGGAATTGTAGGTGGTTCCGACAAAGGATGGAAAGAATTCGAAATCGAGAGTAGTAAGACGAGAAAAGAACAGAAATCTGAAGATTCTAGTTCAATTAAAACTACGGATTTTGCTGATCACTCTGGTTCCTCAGAGGATAAACCGTTGGGTGAAGATAGGGGTTTTAATATTTAATTTAAGCATCATTGCGCATTTCTCTGGTGATTTGTTAAATTTTATATTGAAATATCTGAGAAATCAGGTATGACAGCTTTAATGATGTTATCAAAAGAGCAGAAATTATTTGTGTTGGATTTAATATTGTTCTCTAATAATTGATTATTATTCTTATTCCATTTGCTCTAAAACGTCTTTTTGACAATATATTGTTTATATAATGGGTCTAGAAAAAGAGTTTTCCTTATATGTTACGTATAATTTTATATTTTTAATGCAATAATAGTTATCATTGATTAATGAGGTTTGATTTGGGTAATAAAGGGAAAAACCATTCAACATTTGTGACTGAGATATCGCAGTTAAAGCAACGATTTCTCGAATTTGATAAACTTATTAAGGAAGGTTTCGCTTTAAGGGATATATTAAATCCAAAAATTTTAAATACAATATTCAATAGTGATAACGTTGGTGTTCTTATTGCTAACAAGGATGGTATATTGTTGTATATTAATTCTGCTGCAAGTGCCTTAATTGATTATAAATATGAGGAATTAAGTAAACAAAAATTATGGGATGTCTTAGGAATATCCAGTGAGAAAGAAAGCATAAAATTTTGGGAGAAGTTAATCTCTCAAAAAAACAAAATAGGGAAATTGAAGATTTCAAGAAAAGATATACTAGTATTGAATGTAGATTATGAATTAACGATAAATAATAATATAGATCTGTATCAATTATTAATATATGATATAGATTCAAAAGTCAATGAAGTTCATAAAAATTATCGCGGTGAATCTCTCTATTTGGATATTATACAAAATATAGATGATGCAATTATAGTAATAGACTATGATTGGAGATTAATTTGCTTCAATGAAGCTGCAAAACGAATTGCTAAAAGACCTCTCGATGAGATCCTTAATAAGAAAGTAACTAAAATATATCCTGAGATTATGAAACATGAATTGTTTGAGAAATTCAAATTTTCTTTAGAAAATAGGAAGGGAAGTATAGAGGAAATAAAACTGAAAACAACTCAGGGAACTTACCAGTGGTTTAGTGTAAATATAAAACCAACCTATAAAGGTGTTTTCATACATATAAGAGATATAACCGAAAGAAAAAAATCTACTGAGATGTTAAAATACTTTCGATCAGTATTTAACTTAACATCTGAATGTATATTTGTTATTAAACCTGAAGATATGCACTTTATTAATGTTAACGAAACAGCTTGTAAAATATTAGGATACGATTACAATGATTTTCTTAAGATGGGTCCTGAAGATATTGACATTAACTTCAATAAAACGATTATAAATTATCAACATGATGAATTTAGAGAAAATAAGGAACCCCATAAATTTGAAACTATATATAAAAGTATTGATGGAGTGATTATTCCAGTAGAAGTTACAACACAAAAGATTGATTCAGAAGTTAGCAGTGTTGTTGTTGTTACAGTTAAAGATATTTCTGACCGAATGATTGCTGAGCTATCTCTCAAAGAAAGCGAAATGAAATTTAGAAGTATTTTTGAGCAGTGTATTGATGGAATTATACTCACAAATGAATATGGTAGAATTGTTAAATGGAACATGGGAATGCAAGAAATTACAGGTTTAAAGCGTTCGGAAACTATTGGGAAATTTGTATGGGATATTCTTTTTCAGCTTCAACCTGAAAATTTCAAAAGTCCAGAAGCTTTTAGAGTATTAAAAAGGAAATTTATCAAACTGTTTAAAACTGGTAGTGCAGAATGGTTAAATAGGCATCATACTTTGGAAATCCAAACTTACGATGGTTTGCTTAAGGTTATCGAATCTACTCCTTTTCAAGTTATGAGTGAAACAGGTATGTTGTTAGGTGCAATTTCACGAGATATAACGCATTACAAAACTACAGAGAAACAAGCTATAGAAACTGATATGAAATTGCAGGAAACTCTTCGCAGACTTAGTGAAATTAAAGAAAAAACAATACAACATGAACGTTTGGCTGTTATTGGTAAACTTGCTGCTGGTATAACACATGATTTCAGTAATCTACTTCAGGGTATTATGGGATCAGCAGAAATAGTTTTATTTGACAAGTCAATAAAACAGTCGTCGAGAGATAGACTTAAAGTCATTTTAGATCAATCAGAGAAAGCTGCAAAACTAATCAAACAATTACTAGATTTCAGCAGAAAAATAACTTCGGAAAAAGCTCAATTAAATTTGGTTCTGTTCACTAAAGAATTGGGTAAGCTTTTAGTTCGAACGATTCCTGAAAACATAAATGTTATCTTGAATTATGATTCAGATGAATACTGGGTTTTGGCCGATCCAGTGCAACTTCAGCAGGTTATTTTGAATCTTTCAGCAAATGCAAAAGATGCGATGCAGGATGGTGGAAGACTTACAATTTCTCTTTCTCGCATAACCTTGCATGAGGATGATACCCCGCTTGTCGAAGGACTTGAACCTGGGAATTGGATTAGAATTAATATTAGTGATACTGATGTAGGTATACCAGAAGAAGATTTAAAATTAGTTTTGAAGCCTGCTAACATCGAGAAGGATGAATTAAAAACGGTAAGTTTAGGATTATCGCATGTTTATGAGATTATTAAACAACATCAAGGTTTTATAGATGTCCAATCGGAATTAGGTAAGGGAACAACGATTAGTATATTCTTACCTGAAATCGTTTCAGAATTGGAAGAGGAAACCCAAGATACTTTCCAGGAAATTAGAGGTAATGGAGAGACTATTCTCATTGTTGATGATGAACCAACGATTTTGGATATTACAACATCCATGCTACACGAAATGGGATATAAAACAATTACCGCAACTAACGGAAAGCAGGCTTTGAAGATTTATAACTCTCATGAAGATGAGATCGATATTATTCTTACAGATATGGTTATGCCGGAGATGGATGGGTTGCAACTTTGTAAAGAATTAAGTAATAATCATTCAGATGTAAAGATACTTGTTATGTCTGGTTATCCTCTAGAAATGAAGAATGAAGAACTATTGAATATCGGCATCATAGATTTTATGCATAAACCTTTGACGTTTGAGCAATTGATTAAAAGCATTCAAAAAGGTTTAAGCTCAAGATAAATTGTTTCCTTCTAAAAAGTTAGATTATCTGTTATAATAATATTTCTAAATTTTATTAGAATATAATCGATATTCCATTCTAGTGATTAACAAGTAGTTAGTAATTGTATTTATACTAATATATTAAGTATTTTGTATAAGTAACTGTTATATGGTATTATAATATCGAACCATTAAATTGGGGGAATAAATGCTTACTAAATTTAAATTTGCAATTTTAATAATAATTATTTTCACTGCATGCTTTGCTGAGAATGGTGTTGGTGTCTATATAGGCTATCAGTTCAACGATTCGGAAGCTGCGAAAAAATCCGCGGAATATTTAGACCTCAAGATATCAAAAACCTACCCGATTGTAGCAGATCTTCATAGTTTCTGGGTAGCAAATGAATTTATGCGTTGGGGCGGTTTGTTTTCTGGCAAATATTGGCAGGAAAAAAAGACTTACACTAGTTCGGTTACGGGAACTGCCGATTTCAAGCTGAGTTATGTTGATGTGAGTCTTTGCCTTGTACCTGAGATTTATTTACATTTTGGACCTTTTGGGGCTGCAGGTGGTTTGGGAGTAGGTGTTGGTTCACGATTCTTAGCGGTTAGAGCTCCTTTTAACAAAGACGATGATACTAAACTATATGCTTTTTGCAGACCACAGCTCACAGGAGCAATTAATATCAGAAATTTTTCCATTCATGCTGGATTAGGTTATCACTTACCGTTTGCTGGAACCAAAGGGGAGTATGTAATTGTAAACGAGGAAGGCGTTAGAATCACAGAAACCGTTGATCTATCAGATCTAGGCGGTTTTTTCGTTAATGCTGGAATTGTTTTAGGACCACTTTGGATAAATAATAAATGATTAACTAATTGAAACTTCCATCCTATTTATTATATTATCTAATTAACATTATGATGTTCAATAGCTTGATTATAAATACTTAATATCTTTTCTAAGTGTTTTCGAGGTGTATGATCATGTTTAACTTTCTCGAGAGCATTTCTTCCCAGGAATTCAATCTTCTTAGAATCGTGCCACAATTCAGATACCGATTCTTTTAATGAATCCTCATTACTTGTTTTAAATAAAATTCCGCAATCTTCAGTAACTAATTCAGGAATACCGCCAATATTACTTCCTATCACTGGTTTTGATGAGGCGAAAGCCTCTAAAACTGCAAGTGGTGCATTTTCGAAGCATAATGAGGGTTGTATAATAAATCTGCTATTGGCAATTATATTTCGTAAATCTTCACCTTGCAGGAACCCTAAGTACTTAATATTTGTGTATTTTTCGGACATTTCCTTAACATAGTTTTCTAGATAACCTTTACCAGCTATATACAATGGATATTTTAAGTCTCTGAAAGCTTTTATTAATACTTCTAAACCTTTCTCAGGATTTAATCTGCCGTGATATAGAGCATAATTTCCAGGTTTAGAATTCGGAGTAAAATTGTCCAAGTTTACAAAGTTTGGAACAACTTCAAATCTATCAACTGGAAAACCCATTTTTCTATGTTGCTCCATTAAAAATTTACTTGGTGAAATGAATTTATACGGAATTTTGGAAACTTTTTTAATTTTAAAGAAGATAGTCTCCGCTGAAGCAAGAAAACTCGCTCCTAGAGAATCCTTTTTGCATCGCTGAAGAATGGGATTGACGATTCTTCTACCAGTCGATCGACATATTTCACATGATGAATTTTTTCTATCATTAAAAAGATTTGTATTTGGACAAACTAAGACATGATCATGAAGTGTCCAGACAATGGGAATATTTCTTCTTTTGATTGGTTTAATTATAGAAAGCGAAATATAATGTATAAAGTTGTTAATATGAACAATATCAATCTTTTCATCAGTTAATAATCTATCGATTTTTACAAAGGATTCCTTTGAGTAAAAAACTCGATTCACAACGTTAAATAAAGCTTTAGGAGTTTTTTTTTCTAATTCTTTTTTAAAATCGATGTGACTAACAAAATAGTCAGAATATTTTGAATCTAAGTTATCTTCTGATTTCATCGCAAAATGAATGAGAGTATGATTACTTTTTTTTAGTAAGTCTAACAATCTAAACATATAAATTTCAGCGCCACCACGAGGATAGTGAAAAGTATTTAATATTAGGATATTCATTTGTGTACAGAATATGATTTACCAAGGATAGATTTACCCTTTTGTTTAATAACCCATTTGCTAGTTGAGAAAATGTGTTTCTTTATCATTGGTGCTACACTTCCTATCATCCAACAGTTTTTTTCACATTTCCTAACTTTTTCCCGGATTTCTTCTGTATGCGAACTCTTCCATATCTTTTCCCAGGAGTCTGATTTAATATTTCCTAAGGAAGTATTCATACCATTACATGGATAAACCTCTCCGTATGGATCGACATAAAATAAAATTGTACCTGCCATACATGGAAGTAATCTTTCCCCATTTCTAATGAAGTTTATAAGACCATGATTAAAATAAGCTCTAAACCAATTTTTAGGTCTATTGGTTTTAATTAATTTGTTAATTAATTCTTCCAATGCTGAGACCATCTCATGGATTTTATGTATTTTGTTATCAAATTTATGAAAGTAGAATGTATTGTGTACTACAGCTGTGGCAAATTCCATTTTCATTGATTCTGAAAGGTTTAAGAGCGGTATTAAATCGCCAATATTTTCATCGGAAAGAGTTATTCCAAAACCTATATCTTTATGACCTATGCTATTAAGCTCCACAAGAGTTTTTAATCCTTTTTCAAAACCACCTTTAATGCCTCTTAATTTATCATTTACTTCCGAAAATCCCTCAAGACTGATTCTTATTCCAAGATTTTTATGTTTTTTACAAAGATTAATTATCTTTTCAGTAAAAAAACCATTGGTGCTAATAACAATTCTGTCAGTTTTTTTTTGAAGGATGTTGATAAAATCTTCAATATCCTCTCTTATGAAAGGTTCACCACCAGTTATATTAATGAATCTAAGACCTTTGGGTAAATGCATTAAATCAACGGGTTTGATTTCATCCTCTGGTTTGCTGGGGTGCTTCCAAATACTACACATATGGCATCTTGCATTGCATCGATATGTTATTGCTATGAGAGCATCCATATTTTTTCCAGTATAGTAAATATTATTTTGAGTAATAAAAAGCCGAACAAGGAAAACAACAAATATTCCAACTTAAGAGCAAATTAAAAGTTGGACGAAATAAATGATGGATAATTCTGTTCTTTAGCTTAAGTAAATTATTTTATTATTTCCTGAAGTTCTCGACGTATTCTTTTCCCTTATTGATCGCTTGAAGGTTCAATGGAATGAAATCTTTATGTTTTACTACGGTATTCAAGCAATCTTTAAGTATAATTTCATCAAATAGTTTTGTTTTTTCCTGAATTGCTCCTGCAACAACCATATTTGCTACTCTAAGTGATTCTAATTGGTCAGCCATTTTGGTTGCAGGTATCGGTAAAATATCGATATCGTCACGTGAAGGTGCTCTCGAGATCATCGTTGTGTTATATATTAGTAATCCACCAGGTTTAAGTAACGGCTCAAATTTATCCAGAGATGGCAAATTCATTGCAATTAAAATCGAAGGTTTTGCTACAATTGGAGATCCAATCCTTTTCTCAGAGATTTTTACATGACAGTTTGCTGTTCCACCTCGCATTTCAGGACCATACGATGGTATCCAAGACGAATTCCAACCATGTCTCATCCCAGCTTCAGCGAGGAATTGACCGAGAAGTAAGACTCCCTGTCCGCCGAATCCTGCGATCAATATTTCGGGATTTTTATAAATATCAAGTACAGAAGACATGTCTGCTTCTATCTCCATAGGTTCTCCAGTTAATTCGAGTATCTCATGGTATTTTTCAAAAGGAACTTTTTCAAGTATTCGAGTCCAAGTATTTGGCTTCCGATCTTTGATAACATCTTTATAAACACCTACAGGAAAAGTTTTCTCCATTTTTTCTGAGATCCAGGTTACAGCATCTGTAGGGGTCATTCTCCAGCCACTGGGACATGCGGAAAGGACTTCGATTAATGAGAATCCTTTGCCATCGATTTGTGTTTTTATCGCTTTTCTCACTGCAGCCCGGGCTTTCATTAAATGTTTACCATCTGTTAATGCAACTCGCTCGAGGTATGTGGGAGCTTCGAGAGACGATAAAAGTTCCACAACTCGCATTGGGTAGCCTTCCCATTCTGCTTTTCTACCGTATGGGCTGGTCATGGTCTTTTGCCCTAGAATAGTTGTTGGAGCCATCTGTCCGCCCGTCATTCCGTATATTGCATTGTTAACGAAGAAAAAAGTTATATTTTCACCGCGATTTGCTGCCTGAAGTATATTATTTCCACCTATAGCTGCTAAGTCGCCGTCCCCTTGATAAGAGATAACGATAGCCTCTGGATGTGTTCGCTTGTATCCTGTGGCTACTGCTGGAGCTCTGCCGTGTGCAACCTGTAAATTTCCAGTGTCGAAATAATAATAGACAAATACAGAGCAACCAACAGGTGAAATCATAATTGTTCTATCTGCAATTTCGAAATCATCAATAGCCTCAGCGATCATCTTATGAAGAATGCCGTGTCCACAAC